>CAZEYV010000076.1:0-9654 GCA_964516705.1 uncultured Chthoniobacter sp. | reverse complement strand
AGCGCCGAAGTCGCCAGCACCTGCGCCTCGATCGCCTCGGCCTCGCCCTCGCCGACCGAAGCGCAACCCGAAGCCACTCCCGCCGCCGCCTGACTATGCGAAGCGTTCCCTGCCAATTTCTTTTCGGCGCCGCCATCTTCCTGCTGGCGGGCGCGTTCGACGTTCTGGCCGAAGTGCGCGAGCGCAATCTTTATTGGGCGCCCGAAGCCGCCACGGTCGGCGCCAAGAAAGTCGACACGCTGCTCAACTTCATTTTCTACCTCACCGCGGCGGTCTTTGTTTTGACCCAGTCGGTTTATATTTACTACCTGGTCAAATACCGCAAACGCCCCGGCTCGAAGGCCTACTACAGTCACGGCAACAACAAGCTCGAAATCATTTGGACCGCCATCCCGACGGCGATCTTCCTCGGTCTCGTCATCTACAGCAACCGGCTGTGGAGCGAACTGCACAGTCCACCCCCGGAAGATTCGGTCAAAGTCGATGTGGTCAGCTACCAGTTCGGCTGGGACATGCGTTATGCCGGGGCCGACGGACAACTCGGCAAGGTCGACGTGCACAGTTATTCGGTGGACAACAAATTCGGCCTCGTGCCGGACGACGCGGCGGGCGATGACGATTTTTCCAGCACGGAGCTGGTCATTCCGGTCAACAAACCGGTCCACATCTACCTCCACTCGCGCGACGTCATTCATTCGTTCTACGTCCCGCAGTTCCGCCTTTACCAAGCCGCGGTGCCCGGCCGCACCATTGCGTGGGTCTGGTTCGAGCCGACGCGCACGGGCAATTTCGAATTGGCCTGCAGCCAGATCTGCGGGTCGGGTCACTACAACATGAAGGCCCCGATCCGCGTGGTCACCCAGGAGGAGTTCGAAAAATGGCAGTCCGGCAAAATCCAAGCCAAGGCCGAGGAGGCCAAGGCCGCCGCCGACGCGCGCGCCCTGCGCACGTCCACCGCTTCCACCCATCCGCCGGGCGACACCCCGCGTAACAAGAAGATCAAACTATGAGCACGAGCGCCACGACCTTTGTCCCCGATGCCGGCCAAGCGGCCCATGACCACGGACACCACGGACACGAGCAGAGTTTCTTTTCCAAATACATCTGGTCGCTCGATCACAAAATGATCGGGCTGCAGTATCTCTGGACCAGTTTCTTCTTTCTCTTCATCGGCGGGTTGCTCGCCATGGGCATCCGCTACCAGCTGGCTTACCCCGGCGTGCCGGTGCCCCTGATCGGGTCTTTGTTGCCGGCTACCATCGCGATCGACGGCGTCATCCTGCCCGGTGGTTACAACATGTTTTTCACCATGCACGCCACCGTCATGGTGTTCCTCGTCGTCATGCCGCTTCTCATCGGCGGATTCGGCAACTACCTTATCCCGCTGAAAATCGGGGCGGGGGACATGGCCTTCCCCACGCTCAATGCCATGAGCTATTGGCTCTATGTCGTTTCCGGCATCATTCTCGTCGCCAGTTTCTTCGTCGACGGCGGGGCGGCGCAGTCGGGATGGACGGCCTACGCGCCGCTCAGTTCCACCCCGGCCTACATGAACAACACGCAGATGGGGCAAAGCCTCTGGTGCGTCGGCCTTTTCATCAACGGTCTTTCGTCCATCGCCGGCGCAACCAACTACATCACGACGATCACCAACATGCGCGCCCCGGGCATGACCATGTTCCGTCTCCCGCTCTCCGTCTGGGCGCTTTTCCTCACCGCGTGGCTGCTCATTCTCGCCGTGCCCGTCCTGTCGGCCGCGGCGGCCATGCTCTTTGCCGACCTGAATTTCGGCACGACCTTCTTCGCCGCGCAGGGCGGGCAACCGCTCCTCTGGCAACATCTGTTCTGGTTTTTCGGTCACCCCGAGGTCTACATCATGATCCTGCCGGCCATGGGCCTCGTCTCGGAAATCCTTCCGGTCTTCGCCCGCAAGCCCATCTTCGGCTACAAAGCGATGGTCTGGGCCATGGTGGCCATCGGCTTCCTCGGCTTCATCGTCTGGGGCCACCACATGTTCGTCAGCGGCATGAACCTCACGCTCGGCGCCGCCTTCTCCGTTTCGACCATGATCATCGCCGTGCCCTCGGCGATCAAGACGTTCAACTGGATGGGCACCGTGTGGCGCGGCTCGATCGAGTTCACCACGCCGATGCTTTTCGCGTTGGCCTTCGTTTCCATGTTCGTCATCGGCGGACTGAGCGGCATCTTCATGGCCTCGACGCCGGTGGATCTCTTCGTCCACAACTCGTATTTCATCGTCGCGCACATCCACTACGTGCTCTTCGGCGGCAGCCTCTTCGGCGCCTTTGCCGCGATCTACTTTTGGTATCCGAAAATGTTCGGACGGATGATGAACGAGACTTGGGGCAAGATTCACTTCTTCGCCACCTTCATCTTTTTCAACCTGACCTTCTTCCCCATGCACAACCTCGGGTTGGGTGGAATGATGCGCCGCATCGCCGATCCGACGGTTTACGAGCACCTGCGCGCGCTGCAACCGATCAACGTGTTCGTGACCTGGGCGGCCTTCGGCATGGGCTTGGCCACCTTCATCTTCATCTGGAATTTCATCTGGAGCATCCGCCACGGCAAACCGGCCGGCAAAAACCCGTGGAATGCGACCACGCTCGAATGGACCGTCCCGTCGCCCCCCGGCCACGGCAATTTCGACGTGACCCCGACCGTCTACAACGGCCCCTACGAATACAGCGTGCCGGGGATGGACAAAGACTACCTTCCGCAAAACGAGAAAGCCCCCGAGGGCGCGCGGTTGGAAGTGCATTGATTCCCACCGTGGCAACGGGGCGGACAGAAAACGGCCGGCGACGGGGACGTCGCCGCTTCAAAATGTAGCGTCGGCGTCACCGCCGACGAATCGCCATGGATCAACAAACTTACTACGGCACCGCCCGCACTCTCGTCTTCGCCTACGCGGTGCTGACTGTCGTGGCGGCTTTCATCTTGCTCCTCAGCGGCGGCCTGGTGACGTCGAAAGGCGTGGGTATGACCGTCCCCGATTGGCCGAACAGCTACGGCTACAACATGTTTCTTTTCCCGCTCTCCCGTTGGGTCGGGGGAATTTTTTACGAGCACGTGCATCGTCTCATCGCGAGCGGTGTCGGACTCATGACCATTATCCTTGCCGTCTCGCTGTGGATGACCGAGCCGCGCAAATGGGTCCGTGTCCTCGGCTACATCGCGGTGGTGACGGTCATTGTGCAAGGTGTGCTCGGCGGACTGCGCGTCACCATGATCCTGGATGAAATCGGCATTTTCCACGGCATGCTGGCGCAGGCTTATATTTCGCTCCTCGTGGTCATTGCCATTGCCACGAGCAAAGCCGTTGCCACCGGCGGGGCGCGTTGGCGTTGGCATGCGCCGGGCCTGATGCGCTGGGCCGTCGTGCTGACTATTCTGGTCTACGCGCAACTCGCCCTCGGCGCGACGATGCGCCATGAACATGCGGGGCTGGCCATCCATGACTTCCCGCTGGCCTACGGACAAATCTGGCCGATGGTCAACGCCGAGCAACTGGCCGCAATCAATGTGCAACGCATCGCGTCCGGAGAGGTCCCCACCACGATCGGCTACATCCACATACAGATGGTTCACCGCCTGATGGCCATCGTGCTGGCGATCTTGTTTATTGTTTATGCTTGGAAGGCTCGTGGCGCCGCCATGGGCGTGCGCATTGCCTCCCGGTGGTGGGTTGCGCTGGTCATCGTGCAAATTGCCCTCGGCGCCTGGACGATCTGGTCGAACAAGGCCGCCGATGTCACCACCGCCCACGTGGCCGTGGGTGCCCTGATCTTGTTTTTGGGTGTGGCCCAGTGTTTCCTCCTTGGAGCCTTTTCACCGCGGGCCGCCCAGCTCAAACGCGAGAAGGCAAACCTCGTCCCTGCCTGATGAAATCCACTGTCCAAACCCGTCCCCGCGCGGCCTCCGCCGCGGCCGATCTGGCCGAGTTGGTCAAGGCGCGCCTCAGCCTGTTGACCGTGGCCACGGCCATGGCCGGGTTCGCCCTCGGCGTGCAGGGCAGTTGGAGCTGGCTGCTTCTTGCCGCCACCCTCGGCGGCACGGCCTTGAGCGCGGCCGGGGCCGCGGCCCTCAACCAATGGTGGGAACGCGCCCACGACGCGCGCATGAAGCGCACGCGCGAGCGGCCCTTGCCGGCCGGTCGCATGGCGGCCTCGGACGCCTTGCTCGCCGGACTCGTTCTGTCCTTCAGCGGCGTCCTCTGCCTCGCACTCTTCGCCAATCCTCTGGCCGCGGGTCTCGCCGCGACCACCATCATCTTCTACATCCTCGTCTACACCCCGCTCAAACGGGTCACCACGCTCAACACGATCATCGGCGCGGTGCCCGGCGCCTTGCCGCCGCTCATCGGTTGGGCCGCCGCGCGCGGCTCGGTCAATGCCGAAGGACTCACCCTTTTTGCCATCTTGTTCCTCTGGCAAATGCCGCACTTCCTCGCCATCGCCTGGCTTTATCGCCAGGACTACGCGCAGGCCGGATTCAAAATGCTTTCGGAAAACGACGAGAGCGGTGCGGTGACCGGACGTCAGGCCTTCCTCTACGCACTGGCCCTGCTCGCGGTGAGCTTGTTGCCGTCCGTTTTCTTCGATTATTCCGCCGTCTATTTTTACGGCGCCCTGCTCCTCGGCGCCGGCTTTGCTTCGATGGCGGCCAATTTCGCGGTCAGCGGCGGCTCAATCCCCGCGGCCCGCTGGCTGTTCCTCGGCTCGATTGCTTACCTGCCGCTTTTGCTCGGATTGATGGTCCTGACCCGATGAATGAACCCTCCCGATGCCAAAACCCGCCAAGCCAACCGCCGGATTCTCGCCGGACTCGCGGTTTTTGCCGTGTTCCTTTGCGCGCTGGTGATTGTCTGGAAGATCTTTTTCACCTGAAATAACCGCCCATGAGCACCGCCGCCCTGACCGCCCACGACAGTCCGTCCGACCACCACGCCTCGCAGCGCACGGCGGTCTTCGGCATGACCATTTTCCTCGCTTCCGAGGCCATGCTTTTCGCCGGTCTCATCGCCGGTTACATCGTCCTGCGCCTGAGTTCGCCCGCGTGGCCACCGTCGCCGGATCTGCCGAAACTTCCTGTTGTGTTGACCGGCATCAACACCGTCTTCCTCATTGCCAGCAGTTTCACCTACCACGCCGCCGAGGTGGCGGTGAAAAAAGGAAAGAAGGGCACAGCGTGGTTGTTTGTCACTGTGCTCCTCGGTTCCCTCTTCCTCTGCATCCAAGCCTACGAGTGGTATCACATGCACCATGAAGGTCTGTGGTTCAACACGGGCGGCGCCTACGGATCCTCGTTTTTCGTGCTGACCGGATTCCACGGACTCCACGTTTTGATCGGGGTGCTCATGATCGCCTGGGCGCTGATCCGCCAACTCGGCGGTGCCTACACCGCGCAGAGCCACACCTATCTGATCCTCGCCGGCATGTATTGGCACTTTGTCGACGTGGTTTGGCTGTTTCTTTATTCGGTGCTTTATCTGGTTTGAACAACCGGCGCCGGGGACGGCGCCGCTACAACCTGTAGCGTCGGCGTCCCCGCCGGCGATTCGAAATGAACAACGAACATCAGCAGGAAAACATCGTGGCCTCGCGCATGCGGGGTCTCGCTTGGGCGGGTGCCTTCCTTGGCTTCGTCCTCGTTGTGGCTATGGGCTACTCCATGTGGCAGGCCTCCGTGCGGCGCGATGTCGAGCAGTTGCCGGTCATCCGCGCCGTGCCGGCTTTCTCGCTCGTCGATCAGAACGGACAGACCGTGACCAACGCTGACCTGCGCGGAAAAATCTGGATCGCCGACTTTGTTTTCACCCGTTGCAAAGGTCCGTGTCCGCTCATGACCGCCCGCATGCTCGAAATGCAAAAGGCGCTGGTCAAAACCCCGGAAGTGAAACTCGTCTCGGTTACGGTGGACCCGGCCTACGACACCCCCGAAGTGCTCAAGGCTTATGCCGAGGCGAACTTTGCCGATCCGGAGCGCTGGAAATTCCTCACCGGGGACCAGGCGGTGATCGAAAAACTGGTCACCGAGGGTTTCATGCAGCATCTGGCCGAAGAAAACGGCGAACCGGTCCACGGCACCATGTTCCTCGTGGTCGACGGCAACGGCATGGTGCGCAGCGCGCGGATGCTGGAGGATCCGGAGCTGATTCCGAAGATTCTCATGGATACAGGGAATTTGCTGCGGGAGCAGTCGGGCGGATCGGTAAAGTAGAAGCGGCATCTTGCCGCTTTACCTCTGACGATAAGCGGCAAGATGCCGCTTCTACTTTTCTCTCTTTCGGTGGCTTGCTCTGGCACGCGCCAAAAGCTAATGTGATGACTGTGAAATTCTTCACCATCCTCATCGCCACTCTCCTGCTCAACGCCCCTGCTTGGGCCTGCGCCGGTTGCCGGGTCATCAGCGAAGATCTCGAAGATACCACGGTCATGGCCGGATTCGCCTTCTCGTGGGGTGTGGTTGCCATGCTGGTCTTCCTTTTTGCTCTCTGCAGCGGGTTGGGGTGGTTCGTCATGAAGACGATCAAGGCGGTGGACGCGCGTCACAGTTCGGCCGGATGAGCGTCACCGACCTCCCGGCGGTCAACGCCACGCTCAACTCCATCTGCACCCTCCTTCTCCTCGCGGGGTGGTGGTTTATCAAGCATGAGCGCAAACGGCAGCACATCATCTGCATGGTGTCTGCCCTGACGGTCTCGGCGGTGTTCCTCGCCTGCTACGTCGTCTACCATTACCACGTCGGATCGATCCGCTTCACCTACGAGCATCCCTTCATCCGTCCGCTTTATTTTTTCATTTTGATCACCCACGTCATTCTCGCGGCAGCCATCGTGCCGCTGGTCATCATGACCGTGATCCCGGCCCTCCGCGCCCGCTTCGACCGCCACCGCAAATGGGCCCGCATCACCCTCCCGCTCTGGCTCTACGTCTCGGTGACCGGCGTGATCGTTTACCTGATGCTGTATATCTGGTTCCCGTCGGCCATGCTGGCGGGGTAGGTTCCCGCCCTCGCGACACCCGCTCTTGACCTGAGGCCCGTATACCCATATTTATGGGTAATGAAGACGACCTTGGATATTCCCGACGAGGTGTTCCGGGCGGCCAAAGCGACGGCGGCCCTGCGGGGGACGACCCTGCGCCAATTGGTCACTGACACACTGCGGCAGAGTTTGAAGTCCGACACCAAACGCAAAGGCGCGGCTCAGCCTGCGTGGATGCAGGAGTTCGGTGCGCTGTCCGGCCTTTCCGCCGAAACGCGGCGCATCCAAGCGCTCATCGATGAGGAGTTCGAGCAGATCGAGCCGTGATCCTCGGCACCAACGCGCTGTCCGCGTGGGCGGACGGAGAACCGGGGATCGAACCGGTGCTGGTCTCCGCGACCAAGTTGGTGGTGCCGGCGGTGGTTCTTGGCGAGTTCGACTTCGGAATACGGCAATCCCGGCACTATCGCCGCTACGCCGTGTGGTTGGAGCGCAGTCTGCGGCATACGGAGATTGCGGTCGTCGATGAGGAAACGGCGAAGCTTTACGGGGAAATCCGGCTGGCGTTGAAGAAGGCGGGTACACCTATCCCGCTGAATGACGCGTGGATCGCAGCAGCCGCGGCGCAATATCAACTCCCGATTTTATCGCACGACGCGCACTTCGACGCCGTGCGCGGTATTGCTCGCGTGTCGTGGTGAAAACCGCTTCCCGGCGAAATTTCTCTACGGAAGGTCCGCGTCGAAGTGGGCGAGATCCTGGAATTCCGCGAAGCGTTCGAGGATGTGCTGCTGCTCGACCGAGCGCATGCGTTCGAGACTGAAGGCTTCGACGTTGTAGCTGGCCAGCACGCTGCCGACGACGACGGCGGTCTTGAGGGTTTTGAAGCTGACGTGGCTGTTGTCGCGGCTGGCGAGGTAGCCGGTGAGGCCGCCGGCGAAGGTGTCACCCGCGCCGGTCGGATCGTGGATATCTTCCAGCGGGTAGGCGGGGCAGCTGAAGAAATCGTCGTTCTCCCCGAAAAGCAGACAGCCGTGCTCGCCTTTTTTCACCGCGACGATGCGGGGTCCGAGGGATTGGATTTTCTTGCCGGCTTTGATCAGGCTGGTTTCCTTGGTCAGCTCGCGCGCCTCGCTGTCGTTGAGGATGAGCATGTCGACGCGCTGGAGCAGGTCGAGCAAAGCGGGTTGCGCGATGTTGATCCAGAGGT
Organism: uncultured Chthoniobacter sp.; assembly: GCA_964516705.1. GTDB lineage: Bacteria > Verrucomicrobiota > Verrucomicrobiia > Chthoniobacterales > JACTMZ01 > JACTMZ01. The sequence continues at coordinate 1,435 of CAZEYV010000076.1, read as the reverse complement.
CCATCGTGTCGGCGATGACAAATTTCGGTTTGTCCATCTGGTCGAGGACCTGCAACTGCAAATCCGGCGCGATGTTGGCCAGGAGGACGTAGTCGCATGATTTGAAATGGTCCGGGAGCTTCGGCGAGAATGTTTCGAAGACATTGAGCGCGACCGAGCGCGTCTCGCGCGTGTTCATGTCCCACATGTATTCGCCGGACCAGCGGAACGTCTTGCCCGCGGCGCGCTGCACGCCCTCGAGGTTGATCCCGCGGCCTTGGAGGAAGTTCCAGTGGTCGGATGGAAAATCCTCGCCGACGATGGCCACGAGATTGACCGGGGAGAAATACCCGGCGGCGACGGACGCGTAGGCGGCCGAGCCTCCGAGCAGATCGAAACGTTCCTCGACGGGTGTTTTGACGTCGTCGAGCGCGATGGAACCGACAATGAGGACGGACATGGGACGGATACCCTAGGAAGGGGAACGGGACCCCTCAAGCGCAAAGCGGTGCGGTTGGTCTTGCCCCGGAGGGTGCAAGGCCTTATTCCGCAGGATCGGCCATGGCCTCGAACGAACAGACCCTTCCATCCGCCGCGCAGTTGGAGGATTGGAACCGCGACCTGGAGACGCGCAGCGCCACGGAGCGCGTGCGCTGGGCGCTGGAGCAATTCCGCGGGCACGCCGTGCTCAGCACCAGCTTCGGTGTGCAGGCGGCGGTCATGCTGCATCTGGTCACGCGGCTCGATCCCCGGATCCCGGTCGTGTTCGTCGACACGGGTTACCTCTTCCCCGAGACCTACCGTTTTGCCGACGAGTTGACCGGGAAGCTCGGGCTCAACCTCCGGGTTTACGCCCCGCTGACGACCGCGGCGCGGCAGGAGGCGGTCTACGGCAAGCTGTGGGAGCAAGGGGTCGAGGGCCTGGAGAAATACGGCCGGCTGAACAAAGTCGAACCGATGAATCGTGCCCTGGCCGAAATCGGCGCCAAGGTGTGGATCACCGGGCTCCGCCGCGAACACGCCTCGACGCGCGAGGACCTCGCCGTGATCAAGCGCCAGAACCGCATCCTCAAACTGCACCCGATCGTCGACTGGACCGACCGCCAGATCGGCGAATATTTGCGCGCGCACGATTTGCCCTACCATCCGCTGTGGGAGCAGGGCTATGTGAGCATTGGCGACACCCACAGCACGACGCGGTATGCCGACGGGATGAAGGCGGAAGACACCCGGTTCAGCGGACTGAAGCGCGAGTGCGGGCTGCACGAGCAATCGGGCGAGCCGGAGTATATGATTTGAGAAAAGTTGGGGGTTGAGGGTCTGGAAAAGTGGAAGCGGCGTCCCCGCCGCTTCTACTTTAGTCGTCCCTTAAAAACACTTTAAGTTGTTGTTCGTCATGGAAATAGGCACGGAAGTTGCTGTATTGGATTGCGGAAAAAGTCGCCAAAAGGGCACC
>CAZEYV010000075.1:0-4242 GCA_964516705.1 uncultured Chthoniobacter sp. | reverse complement strand
CGGAACAACCGCATGAAATCCCCGTCGCCCGACGCCGTCCGCACAACGGTCATCTCGGGATACTCCCGCACCTCGAACTTCCCGTCCTGCACGGTCACTTTGTAATCGGGAATTTCGATGGCCATGGCCATCGAAGTCAAACCCAGCAGGCAAAGAAGAGCGATTCGGGAGTGCATGCCGGATTTATAGCACAACAGCGGTCCCGGTGCACCCATGCAGCCGGAAGAGCAGGGCACGCTGTCCCGTCTCGATCGCCGTGTTCCCCTTGTGCCGCCGTTGGTCAGCAGCGGGATAAAGCAGGGCGAGTACGCCGGCGCAGAAAGCGAAGGGCGCCCCAAGAGCCCGCCGCCAACGCGCACAGGGCGTAGGTGGAGGGTTCGGGAACCACGTTCAGTTGGCCGGTGCTGTCGAGGTAGGAGAAGTCCTGGCCTCCGATGTTGCCGGTCCAGACGCCCGAGTCGTTGGCCAAGGCGCCGATGTAGGCGCCGGCGAAGGTGATCGAATCGAAGGTCCCTGTGGTCGAGGCGAAATCAAACAGGTTGAAGGAATCCCCATCGGTGAAGACAGAGCCGAAATTCAATGTGAGAGTGCCGCCATAGTTCAATTGGCCGCCGACATCGATGCCGTCGTATTGCGTGGCACGGGTCAGACCGTTGAGTTCCATGACCACGGCACCTTCGAGCGTGAGGTCGCTGCCGAAGCTCAGAACGCCGGGGCTGTTGCCGGGAGCCAAGGAGCCTCCGGGTTGGATCGTGGTGGCGCCGGCAATGACGCCCGAGCCGCCGAGGGTGGCGCCGGAGGCAACGGTGACGGCACTGCCGGATGCCGTGCTGCCGTCGACCACGAGTGGCCCCGCTCTGACCTGCGTTACGCCTGTGTAGGTGTTTGTCCCGTCGAGCACGAGCGTCCCGGCACCTAGCTTGGCAAAACCGTTGCCCGTGCTCGTGCCGATATCGGTGAGCGCGGCGCTGTAAGCAAAGACTCCGCCGGTGGCATTGGCCGTGTCGAAGCCGAGAATCGAGCCGTTGCGGAAACCTCCACCGCTGGAACTCGCCCCCATGTGGGAACCATCAAGAAAAATGGCGATGGCGGCCTCGTCGAAATAGCCCGCGGCAGCATCACCTACACCAAGAGCCACCGTGCCTCCGGTGGTCACGTTGATGCCTGGGTTGACCGGAGTGTTGGTATTAACCACCGCGCCGGCGGCAAGACCTTGAAATATGGAGTTCTGCTTGGCGAACACCAGCGTGCCACCGCTCGTCGTGACCGACTGGTATCCGGTGTTTGCGGTGTTGTCGCCGCCGAGGATTTGGGTCGCCCCCGCACCTGAAACCCGGAGACCGACCTTGTTGGCGCCACCGGTGGTGAAGTTGCCGTTGAAGCTGTAGGCGCCGGATCCACTGATGTTGAGCGTTTTGCCACCGCCCGACGCGTTCCCCACACCTCCACCGGAGCCGGCATTGTCATTCAATCCCGCGACGGCCACGTTGCCGTTCACCCGGTTGGTCGCGCCCGCATCAACACGGAGCGTGGTGCCGGCATTGACGGCGTTGGCCGCTGCGAGCGTGAGCGTTCCTCCCGACACCACAAGGTTGCCCGAGATGGTATTGCTTCCCGAGAGCAAAAGAAAACCGTTGCCGCTCTTGGTGAATCCGGCCGAGCTTTGCAGATTCGCGCCGATGGAAAGGGTCGAACCCCCCGTCACGGAAACTGCCGGGGCGGTGCCGGCCAGCGTGAGCGTATTGGCCGCCGTGCCCCCATTGCTGATGACCAGCGCGGTGTCGCCGGTCGCCCCCGTGTCGTCGGAAAATATCCCGTTGACGGTGACCGGCGCGCTGAGGTTGATGACAGCTGAGGCCCAATCTTTGCGCAAATCCGCGCGATTGGTGTCGGCGTTCGGATAAACTCCGCCGACCCAGTTGGCATCCGTGTTCCAATTGAGCGTGCCGTTGGTGGCGCCAGCCCAAAGAATATCGTCGGCCTGTGCCGGAACGGCGTAGAACAGGGTGGCGGCGAGCACGCCGGAAAGGAGTAGATGGAGGGGAGTGGTTTTCATGGGGGCAGGCTTTCTGTCGGGTGAGGCAGGGTTGGCGGTTTGTTTCGATCTCTATCCAACTGCGCGGGTCCGATGTCCTCAACCCGTCAAAACTAACGGATCATCGGGATTCGCCCGGATAGTGGCGGGCAGCCCGGAAGGTCGGACGGGGAGGCCCCTGTTCCGGTTGGCTCTGCCTAGTACACGACCTTGCTGCTGCTGCCGTCGATATAACCGAAGGGACCGCAGTTCAGGTCCTTGCTCTTTTCCCAGCTCAGCGATTCGACGTGCCCGTCGCAGGCGACGAAATGGGCGGAGCGCGAATGGCGGAAAGCCGGCCTGCCCTGCGAGGCATCCCACTTCACCTTCGATCGGCTCATGGCTGCCGCCGTCATGTATTTCTCCGGCGGATCCTGCCCATCGGCGTCTCCCACCGGCTTGCCCCCGTCGCCGAACATCCAGACAACCGAAGGCTTCTCGATCTGCACGAGCTTGAGGCTGCCGTTCGGGTTGTCGGGTGGGTTGACGTAATTCAACACCGGCCGGAAAGCCGTGTAGGAAGAATAGACAATGGCGTTCTGGGACCGGAAATCATCATCCGCCACCTCGGGACATTTCCAGATTTTCTTCACGTCGACCGCGTTGGTGCTGGCGGTGCCGTAGTTGTAAAGAAACGACATCCACCACCGGTGGGCGTTGGCGGCGTTCCAGTTGTATCGCTCGGCGATCGGGGGCAGGCGGCCGTTGTTGTCCTGCGCGTAAGCGAGGGCCGCCGCGCCGATGGCCCTCAAATTCCCGACACATTTGGCGGACCGCCCTTTGGCCATCACGCTGTTGGTGACCGGTGTCGCGATGGCGGCGAGGATGGCGAGGATGGCGATGACCACGAGCAGCTCGATGAGCGAAAACGCGCCAACGGGGGAACGGCTTTTCATGGCTTCTTGAGAAAATCCGGCTTCGCGGGGTCCCGCCACTTTTCATTGCTGGGATCGAAGGGGATATCCGGCACGTGCCCGGGGACGTGGTAGTTGACGAGGCGGATCTGGCTTTCCAACTCGCCCTCCATTTCCTCGAGAAGCGGGCGGCGGTCTGCGTCCTTGGCCAGGTTGTCGGTCTCGTAGGGATCGGCGGAGAGGTCGAAAAGTTCCGTCCAATCGTCGTGTCCGGGATATTTGACGAGCTTGGCCGAGCGGCTGCGCACGGCGACCCAAGTGGGGGTGTTGGGGTATTCGGGGTCGAGGAAATATTCGGCGAGGAAAGATTGCCGCCAGTCCGCGGCGCGGTCCTCGACCAAAGGCGCGAGACTGCGCCCCTGCATGGTGTCCGGCACCGGCAGACCGGCGAGGTCGAGGAAGGTTGGAGCGATGTCGATGTTCAGGACAAGGTCGTCGATCACTTTCCCCGCGGGGAACCGCGCCGGGTAGCGCACCAGCATGGGGATGCGGAGGGATTCCTCGTAAGCCGAACGCTTGTCGTTGAGACAATGCTCGCCGAGGTAGTAGCCATTGTCGCTGGTGAAGACGAGGACGGTGTTGTCGGAGAGATTCATCTCATCCAGGGCCGCGAGGAGGCGGCCGATGGCCTCGTCGGTCGCTTTGAGGCAACGGAACCAGTTGAGATTGGCCGGCACCCCGGTGCCGTCGCGCAGGGCGGCCTCCGCCCTCTGCTTGCGCTTCTCGTCCTTTTCACTCATGCGGAAAACCGCCGGAGTCACCATGTTCGGCACCACCCGGGCCTTCTCGCCCTGGTAGAGGCTTTGGGTCCGCTCGGGAGGCTGGGCGGGATCGTGCGGGCTCTTGAAACCGATCCACATGCAGAAAGGCTTGCTCCTCTCTTCTTTGAGGTAATCGATGGCGAAGTCGATGCTGACATCCTCGACCCACCCCTTCGTGTCGACCATCCGGCCATTCACCTCGAACGGGCAATCCTTGTAGATGCCTTGGTTGATGAAAGTGGCGTTGTATTCAAAGCCGGGACGCGGTCCCCGCGAGTTGCCGTGATGAAATTTGCCGATGAAGGCCGTGTCGTAGCCGGCCTGTCTCAAGATTTCCGCGTACGTGATATTCTCCGCGGGAAACTCCGAGTATTGGTTGATCACGCCGTTCTCGTGGTTGTATTGGCCGGTGAGGAACGCCGCCCGCGAGGGTGAACAGAGGGAGTAGGTGACAAATGCATTGCGGAATCTCACACCCTCGGAAGAGATGCGG
>CAZEYV010000074.1:0-12109 GCA_964516705.1 uncultured Chthoniobacter sp. | reverse complement strand
CCTATCCACCGAAACTCCAGCAGATCATCGACCTTTTCGAGGCGTTGCCCGACGAGGAGAAGCGCGAGACGCTCATCGCTTACGCGGACCAGGCCGCGGCGCAAGCGCCGCGGGAGGGCGAGACCTTCGGGCTCGAGGATGTGCGCAAGGACGAGGAGTGCACCGACACGGTGGGCGTTTTTCTTTCGGTGGATCCCGACCGCAAGGTGCGTTTCCGCATCACCTTGGGTCCGCAGGTGCAGACCCTGACGCGGGCCATGACGGCGATCCTCTGCAAGGGGTTCGAGGGCGCTTCGATCGAGGAGGTGATGGAAGTGCCGGCGGATTTCGTCCCGAAGATTGTCGGCGCGCAACTGGTGCGCCAGCGCAGCCAGACCGTCTACTACATCCTCACGCGCATGAAGAGCGCGTGCAAAGTTTGGCTCAACCGCGAACGCGCCGCCGCCTGACATGCCGCTGGTCCTTTTGTCTTTCCTCGCCGCATTGGTCGCGGCCGCCACGGCCGGCGAGCGCCTTACCGTGCCGACGCCGCAGGCCGCGGTCGAGCGCATGGTGGAATTGGCGGAAATCCGGTCCGGTGACAAAATTTACGACCTCGGTTGCGGCGACGGGCGCATCGTGATCACGGCCGCGCAGCGGCACGGGGTGGAGGCGGTCGGGGTGGACATCGATCCCGAGCAGGTGGCGAGGTCGCGCGGGAACGCGGAGCGCGCCGGGGTGGGGAAGCTTGTCACCATCGTCGAGGGCGACATCTACCGGACGGACTTCCGCGATGCGGACGTGGTCTTTCTTTATTTGCAACCGGATCTCCTGCGGGGATTGATCCCGCAACTGCGCCAGATGAAGGCGGGCGCGCGCATCGTGACCTTCGACTTCGGCATCGACGGGGCCAAACCGGCGGTGGTCGAACGCGGCGCGTTCGGGGAGCGCCAGCACTGCACGATCTACAAATACGAGGTGCCGTGGACCGACGATGCCGGCACGACGTGGGATCTTTTCACGCCGTCGCCCTGACGGTTCATTTTTTCCGCCGCAACCGCTCGAGGGTCCCGGCGAGTTCGGAAGCGGCACGTTGCATTTCGGCCGAGAGCGTTTCGCTGTCCATGGTCGAGGCTCCTGCGGCGACGGCGGCGGTGCGGATGAGGTGGTCGTTGGTCGCGACGGTGAGGCGGTGGGCGGCGGCGTATTTGGCGACGAGGCGTTCGATGATGGCGTCGGCGGTTTGTCCGGCTCGCGGGTAAAAGACCTGCACGCCGGCCGGGCCGGACAGCCCCGCGGTGGTCTTGGTTTGCGTGCCGCCGTCGAAGACAGCCACCACGCGGACCCCGGAGGCATCCTGGTAGTGTTCCAGAAGCCGGACCAATTGTTCGCGGGCGGCCAAGGGGTTGCGCCGGTGGAGGGTGGCCAGGTCGGGGGTGGCGAAGATGAGGTTATGGGCGTCGACCAGAAGGAATTCGCGGGGCATGGCTTCAGGGGCGGAGGGATTGTTTGACATCCGGCCCCCGTTTCCCCATGTTGGCGGGTCTGCCACGGTTGCGGCACGAACTTTTTGTCCCATGAAACGAACTTACCAACCTTCCAAGCGCACCCGCAAACGCCAGCACGGTTTCCGTGCCCGCATGAAAACCAAAGGCGGACGCGCCACGCTCGCCCGTCGCCGTCAGCGCGGCCGCAAACGCCTCCTTCCCAAGGGCGCCGAGGTGCAATACGCGCGTCACACCGGCGCTTGACCGGTTGCCCCGTTCCACCGGGCGGCTTGAATGGCTGCGCTCACCTTGCCGAAGCCGGCCCGGCTGACCCGCCGCGCGGAATTCGCCGCGGTGCGGGAACAGGGCAAGTCTCAGCACGGCAATTTCATGGTCCTCGGCACCTGGCAAGCCCCCCTCTCCGAACCCGCGCGGTTCGGGGTCATCGCAGCCCGTCGCACCGGCTCGGCCGTGGAGCGCAACCGGGCCCGTCGCCGGCTGCGCGAAATTTTCCGGGTGCACCGCCCGTTGCTCCCCGGCGGGTTGTGGATGGTGGTCGTCCTGCGCCGCGCCGCGGTGCGCGCGACCTTTGCCGCGCTGACCGAGGAATGGCGTGCGCTGGCCGCGCGCGCCGGATATTTGAAGGCATGAAGGTTTTGCTCCGCTGCCTCATCCGTCTTTACCAATGGACGGTCTCGCCTTTCCTTCTTTGGCTCGGCGGACCCGGCTCGGGTTGCCGCTTCTTGCCCAGTTGTTCGGAATATTTTCTCGAAGCGGTGGAAACGCACGGCGCGGTGCGCGGCGGTTGGCTCGGCCTGAAAAGAATTGGCCGTTGTCACCCGTGGGGTGGTTGCGGCTGCGATCCGGTGCCGCCGGCCCGTGAAATTTGTCTGACGGAGGTCCTGCGCTGATGGACCGCAAGGCTTGGATTGTGGTCTTGGCCTGCATCGCGGCTCTCGGGCTGTGGCAGTGGGCTTACGTGCAATACTATGCGCCCACGCCGGAGCAATTGGCCGAGCAGCGACGGGCGGCGGAATCAGCGCAAGCTGCCGCGGTGCCGACGGCGGCCCCTCCCGCGCCGGCACCCGCCACACCGGCGCCGGCACCGGTCGCCCCGGTGGCGCCTGCTCCGGCGCAGCCTTCCGCGCCGCGCGAGACGCGCACGGTCACGACGGGGTTGGCCGATTTCCGGTTCACGGACGACACGGGTGGCATCGCTTCGGTCGAATTGCTCGACCATCTCGGTGAAAACGGCACCAAGGTCGCTCTCAACCTGCCGCAGGCCTTGCCCATCGGCACTTTGGGCGAGCAGGCCGGCACCGCCTTGGGCGGGTTTGCTTCCGTCGCCCCCGGAGCGCCGAACGAAGCGGTCTTTGTCCGCCGGCAACCCGACGGCCTGCAAATCCGCAAGACCTACGCCGTGTCGGAAGCCGACCAGGGCCGGGGCGATTACGTGGTCAACCTGACTCTCGACTTCACCAACGAGGGGGCGACCACCCTGCAGCGCCCCGCATTTTATGTCAGCACCGGCGGCGCGGCCCCGGTCCACTCGACCGACATGACGATGTATACCGGTTTCGACTGGTATCGCGACGGGAAGGCGACTTTCACCGACGTCAATTGGTTCAGCGAAAGCTCGATTCCCCTGACCGGCATCGAACTGCGCGCCGCGCAGAATTTCTACGAGCAGAAGTCGGACAAGATCGGCTGGGCGGCGGCCAAGAACCAGTATTTTGCCAACATCGTCGCCGTGATCTCCGGCGATCCGGGCACGGCGGTCTGGGCCCGGCGTCTCGACCTGCTGCATGGCGGGGACGCGGAGAAGAAGGTTTTCGGCATCGAGGGCGCCCTCGGGTTGCCGGGGTTCGCTCTCGAACCGGGTCAGACAAAAACGTGGACCTTCCGCATCTACACCGGTCCGAAGGATCTCGGACGTCTGTCCAAGCTCGGGCAGGGCGAGCAGGAGGTGATGAACTTCGGCATCTTCAAGTGGGTCAGCGAAATCCTCCTCTACTCGATGAACGCGCTCCACGGGTTCCTCGGCAACTTCGCCGCGGCCATCATCGCGCTGACCATCATCATCAAGGCTCTCCTCTGGCCGTTGCAGAACAAAGCGACCGACTCGATGCGCCGCATGGCCGCGCTCTCGCCGAAAATGACCGAGCTGCGGGAGAAATACAAAGACGACCCGACGAAAATGAACCAGGAGCTGATGAAGCTCTACAAGGATTACGGGGTCAATCCGTTCAGCGGCTGCATCCCGATGCTCATCCAGATCCCGATTTTCTTCGGTTTCTATTCCATGCTCGGCACGGCCATCGAGCTGCGCAATTCGTCCTTCCTCTGGGTCAACGACCTTTCCCAGCCGGACACGGTCGGCCACATCTTCGGATTTCCGGTCAACATCCTGCCCATCCTCATGGCCCTGACCATGCTCTGGCAGATGCACATCACGCCCAAGACGGGCGATGCGGTGCAGCAGCGCATGTTCATGTTCATGCCGCTGATCTTCATTCTTTTCGCCTACAATTTCGCCTCGGCCCTCTCGCTCTACTGGACGACGCAGAACCTCATTTCCATCATCCAGCTCTACGTCACCCGCAACAAGCCGCTCCCGGTCCTCGAAAAGAAAGCCGTGGTGCAAAAGAAAGCGCTTGAGGGGAGCAAAGGGAAAAAACGAAGATCGGGAGCATGACGCCGAAAGAGATCCTCGACACCATGCTCGGCTACCTCGGTTTTGCCGTGCAGATCGAGGAGCAGCCCAATGAGCACGGGCTTGTCCTGCAGATCTACACCAGCGATGCGGATCTGTTGACCGGTCCGAACGACGAAACGCTGGAGGACATCCAGTATCTGCTCAACCGTCTCCTGCAGGCCGGGGACCCCCAGGCCCCGCGCGTCACGGTCGACGTCGAACACCGCCGCGCCATGCGCAACGACCGGCTGGTGGAGAAAATGCGTGCCATCGCCGACTTGGTCAAAGAGCGCGGCAAGCCCCTCCAGACCGAGCCGCTCAACGCCTACGACCGCTGGCTGGTCCACCAGGCTTTCAAGGATAATCCGGAAATCCAAAGCTGGAGCCCGGATGATCACGCGCGGATGAAACGCATCACCTTGCGCTTGCAGAAGAAAGAGAACACGTGAGCATGGACACGCGGTCTGGTCGCATTGGTAGGGACGCCTCGCCGAGGCGTCCGCTCGTTTCTCTCGGGCGCCGGGGACGGCGCCGCTACATGGACTGTAGCGTCGGCGTCCCCGCCGACGAATCAGTTGCTCGATGAGAAACGTCACTTTGGCGGCCACGCAGATGGCTTGCGGCCGGGATCGCGCGGAGAGCCTCGACCGCGCGGAAAAGCTTATCCGCCAAGCCGCCGCGCAGGGCGCGAACATCATCCTTATCCAGGAACTCTTCGAGACGCCCTACTTTTGCCAGGACCAGCTCCCGGCTTATTTCGAGCTGGCGCGTCCGGTCGAAGGCAACGAAGGCATCGCCGCATTCCAGGCGTTGGCCCGCGAATTGGACGTCGTGTTGCCCTTCAGCTTCTTCGAGCGCGACAACCAGGCCTATTTCAATTCGGTCGCCATGATCGACGCCGGCGGGAAGATGCTCGGTCTCTACCGCAAGACGCACATCCCGGATGGCGTGGGCTACCAGGAAAAGTATTACTTCAATCCCGGCGACACCGGATTCCGCGTGTGGGACACCAAGTTCGGCAAAGTCGGGCTCGGCATCTGCTGGGACCAATGGTTCCCCGAGACCGCGCGGTGTCTTGTCCTCGGCGGGGCGGAGGTGCTGCTCTATCCCACGGCGATCGGGACCGAGCCTCAATTCCCCGACTGGGATTCAAGCGGGCACTGGCAGCGCGCCATGCAGGGCCACGCCGCCTCGAACATGGTGCCGGTCGTCGCCTCGAACCGCATCGGCGCGGAGAAGGGCAGGAATTCCGAGATGACTTTCTATGGTTCGTCCTTCATTGCCGACGAAACCGGCGCGAAGGTCGCCGAAGCGGACCGCACGAGCGAAGCGGTGCTCACCCATACCTTCGATCTCGACGCCATCCGCAACCAGCGCGCGCAGTGGGGGTTTTTCCGCGACCGGCGTCCGGAGCATTACGGGGCGCTGACCAAACTCTCGGCTCAACTGTAGCGTCGCCGTCCCCGGCGACGAAGCGAAGGAAACAACCGGCGCCGGGGACGGCGCCGCTACATTTGTTTGAAGAGAGCGCGCCAGTGGGCGAGGCGTTCCGCGATGCGCTTTTCCTCGCCGCGGTCGGACGGCTGGTAAAAGACGCGGCCTTCGGGGAGATAGGCCTGGGGGACGTAGGCATCGGGGAAGTCGTGCGAGTATTGGTAGCCCGGCGCGGTATCCGTCCCGCCGGAAGTTTTCGGATGTTTGTCGCGGAGATGCTCCGGCACGGCCAGGGTGCGGCCTTTCTGCAGGTCGGAGAGCGCGGCGAGGAGTCCCGTGTAGGCCGTGTTGCTTTTCGGCGCGGTGGCCAGATAGACGGTGGCGTGGGCGAGGGGAATCCGGGCTTCGGGGAGTCCGACGAATTCGCAGGCTTGCTGCGCGGCCACCGCGACGAGGAGGCCGCGCGAGTCGGCCAGCCCGATGTCCTCGCTGGCCGCGATGACCAGGCGCCGCGCGATGAAACGGATGTCTTCGCCGGCATGGAGCATCTTGGCCAGCCAGTAAAGCGCGGCATCGGGATCGCTGCCGCGGATGCTTTTGATGAAAGCGCTTATTGTGTCATAGTGGGCATCGTCATCGGCATCGTAGACCACGGCCTTGCGCTGGATGCTTTCCTCGATGACCGCGCGGGTCAGGTGGACGGCGCCCGTTTCGTCCGGCCCGGTGGTCAGGGCGGCGAGTTCCAGCGCATTGAGGCAGCGGCGGGCGTCACCGTCGCAGATTTCCGCGAGGTGGGCGGCGGCGTCCGCATGGAGGGTGATGTTCCGCCCGCCGAGTCCGCGTTCCGCGTCGGCGAGGGCGCGGTCCATGAGTCCGCGCAAATCCGCGACGGAGAGCGGATGCAGTTCGAAGACCAGCGAGCGGGAGACCAGCGGGCTGTTGACGTAGAAAAACGGGTTCATCGTGGTGGCCCCGATGAGGCGCACCGTGCCGCGTTCGACGTCGGGCAGGAGGACGTCCTGCTGCGCTTTGTTGAAGCGGTGGATTTCGTCGATGAACAAAACCGTGCGCGTTCCGTCGCGTGACAGGCGCAGGGCCGCGGCGGCCATGACTTTGCGCATCTCGGCCACGGTGCTTTCCACCCCGCTGAGGCGCTCGAAGCGGGCCTTGGTCGTTCGGGCGATGATTTCGGCGAGACTTGTTTTGCCGGTGCCGGGCGGTCCGTAGAGAACAATGGACGAAAACCGGTCCGCCTCGACGGCGCGGCGGAGGAGTTTGCCGGGGCCAAGGATGTGTTCCTGTCCGGCGTATTCCCCGAGCGAACGCGGCCGCATGCGTTCGGCCAGCGGCGCGTGGGCGGCGGGGGCGTCCGGGGATTCCGCGGCGAAGAGATCGTCGGTCGGCATGGCGGTCTCCAATGTAGCGCGGCCGGTCTGCGCGGGGCGAGGCACCAATCGGACGTCAGGCCCGCGCCGCCGAGGCTTTCCGGTAGGACTCGAGCAGAAGGTCCATCTTCTTGTCGATGGCCAGTTCCCGGTGGGCCAGCTCGTAGCCCGCCTGCGCCAGGCGTCCGGCCATGACGGGTTGCGCGATGATGGTATCCATCGCGGCGGCCAAAGCGGCGGGATCCTGCGGCGGGATGAGCAGTCCGGTGACACCTTCCTCGACCAGTTCGGGAATGCCTCCGACGCGCGAGCCGATGACGGGTTTGCGCGTGGCGAAGGCCTGGGGAATGACGAGAGTCTGCGCTTCTTCGGCCGACGGGACCACGAGGCAGTCGATGGCGCGCATGACGTTCGCGATGTCTTCGCGGAACCCGGTCATGACCACGGGCTGGGGGTCGAGTCCGGAAAATTTTTCCCGCAGGATATCGCGCAGTTCGAGTTCGATGGAGTCCGAGGCCACGGGACCGCCGACGACCGCGAAACGCGCGTCGGGATGCTTCCGCAGCACCTCGCGCGCGGCGTGCAGGAGCGTGCGGTGCCCTTTCTCGCCGCGCAGCATGGCCACGATGGCGAAGAGCGGGGCTTCGGAAGGGATGCCGAACTCCCGGCGGAAAGCGGATCCGTCGCCGGGTTGGAATTCCGCGGTATCGACGCCTTCCCCGATCACATCGATGCGTCCGGCCGGAACGCCGATCGAGTCGCGCATGTTGTCCGCGATGAATTGCGCCGAGGCGATGAGACGCCGGCAACCTCGGCGGTAGATGAAGCGGCGTCCGCGCCGCATGGTGCCGGGCAAAGTCATGTGGCGCGAGCGGACAACGGGGATCCCGCGACGGTGGAACCAGAAGGCGAACCAGGCGTCCTTCGAACTGTGGGCATGCAGCACGTCGGGTTTCTCGCTCCGCACGAGGTTGGCCAGTCGGATCAATCCCGGCACATCGACATTGGCCCGCATCGGCACGGGGCGGACGTCCACCCCGGCGGCCCGGGCGCGCGGGGCGATGGCGGCGTCCTCGTTGCAGGCCAGCATGACGCGGTGGCCCTTCTGTCGGAGCCAGCGGGCCTCGCGGATGAGGCGATCCTCCTGTCCGCCCCAGTGCCTGCTGCTTTCCAGCATGAGGACGCTGAGCGGTCGGGGGAAATCGCGGACGGGATCCATGCGGGACAACCCGGACAACATATCCGCGGGGCGGGCAAAGGCAGGAAAATTTTCCCGGCGGCCAGAAATGGTTTGGACCCCGGTGCGCTGCGGCGGATATTGGCCGGCCATGGGAGCGGCAAATTTGGCAGAGCAAATCGAGGCCATGGGCCGCCGGGCCCGGGCAGCGGCGCGGGCCTTGGCCCTGTGCAGCGAGGACCGGAAAAATGCAGCCCTGCTGGCCATGGCCGACGCCATCGAAGCGGCGGGGGCCGAGATTGTCGCGGCCAATGGGCAGGATCTTCAAGCGGCGCCCGGTTACGGATTGAATGCGGCGGCCGTGGACCGTCTCAGACTCGACGCGGCCCGGATCCACGCCATGGCCGCCGGCGTTCGCGAGGTGGCCGCTTTGCCTGATCCCTGCGGGGAAATCATCCGTCAATGGACGCGTCCGAACGGCATGCAGATCACCAAGCTGCGCGTGCCCATCGGGGTGGTGGGGATCATTTACGAATCGCGGCCCAATGTGACAGCCGACGCGGCCGTGCTCTGCGTGAAGTCGGGCAATGCCTGCATCCTGCGCGGGGGCAAGGAGGCGATCCATTCCAACGCGGCCATCGCGAAGGCCTTGTCCGCCGGGGCGGTCCATGCCGGATTGTCCGCGGACATCGTCCAGTTGGTGCCCTTCACCGACCGCGAGGGCGTGCGGTTGCTCGCGCAGATGGACCGTTATCTCGACGTCATCGTGCCGCGCGGCGGGCATGCTTTGATCGAAGCGGTGGTCGAGCACGCACGCATGCCGGTGATCAAGCACTACCACGGGGTGTGCCATGTCTATGTCGACCAAGCGGCCGACCTCGCCATGGCGGAAAAGATCGCGGTCAATGCCAAGTGCCAGCGCCCCGGCGTGTGCAATGCGATGGAGACCCTGCTGGTCCATCGCGATGTGGCGGGGGAATTCCTGCCGTCCGTGGCCAAGTCCCTGCGCGACCGCGGCGTCGAGTTGCGAGGCGACCAGCGCACCTGCGAGGTCCTGGGCGCGGACGTCAAGGCGGCCACGGAGGAGGATTGGACCACGGAATACCTCGATCTGATCCTGAGCATCCGCGTGGTCGATTCGCTGGAGCAGGCGGTCGATCACATCGAGCATTACGGGTCACATCACAGCGACTCGATCGTCACGGCCGACGAGGCGGCGGCGCGGAAATTCCTCGCCGCGGTCGACTCGGCGGCGGTGTTCTGGAATGTGTCGACGCGTTTCTGCGACGGCGGCGAGTTCGGTTTCGGGGCGGAGATCGGGATCAGCACGGACAAACTCCACGCGCGCGGCCCGATGGGCTTGGAGGAATTGACCACCTACAAATACCTCGTCACGGGTGCGGGCCAGGTGCGCGGGTAGTCATGGGCAAGACGGTGCAGGTTTTCTACGAAGGTCGCGTGCAGGGTGTCGGTTTCCGATACTCGGCCCGGCGGGTCGCGGCGGGGTTCGATCTGGCGGGGTATGTGCGTAATCTGCCCGATGGACGCGTCGAGCTGGTGGCCTCGGGCGACGAGGAAGAAGTCGACGGTTTTCTCCAGGCGGTGCGGGAGAGCGAACTGGCGGGGCACATCGGGGGCGAGGCGGCTGCGGAGATCGTCAAACCGGCGGGGTTGCGGGGGTTCGAGATACGTTTTTAGGGAACCGCCGCGAGACTTGGAGCGGTGGTCTCTGCCCGCCGGAGCAAGCGTTGGAGATTGAAATCGGGGATGGGCATGTTTTCGGGGATGGGCTATGAGAAGGGACCATGAGTGCCGCCCCCGTCGAGATCGAACACCTGACCAAGGTCTTCAAGATTCCCATGCGCCGCGAGCGGGTGGTGGCGGTGCGGGATCTTTCGATCAAGGTCGAACCGGGCGAGGTTTACGGACTCCTCGGTCCTAACGGGTCGGGCAAGAGCACGACGCTGAAGATTCTGCTCGGCCTTGTTTCGCCGACGCGCGGTCGGACGCGGGTCTTCGGCGAGGACAGCGCGCTGGTGCGGAGCCGCAAGGACGTCGGGTTCCTCCCGGAGAACCCGTATTTTTACAAATTTCTCACCGGGGAAGAGACGGTGCGGTTTTTCGGGAAGCTGAGCGGCTTGGGCGGCGCGGGACTGGAAAGCCGCGTCAAAGAATTGCTCGAGTTGGTCGGATTGACCGAGGCGGCCGACCGCCGGGTGGGCGGATATTCGAAGGGCATGCTGCAGCGCATCGGGCTGGCCCAGGCACTGGTCCAGGATCCGGGCCTGCTTGTGCTCGACGAGCCGACGGCGGGAGTCGATCCGGTGGGCTCGCGTGAGATCCGCGATCTCATCCTCGCGCTCAAAGCGCGCGGCAAGACGATCCTGCTTTGCTCGCATTTGCTTTCGCAGGTGCAGGAAATTTGCGACCGCGTGGGAATTCTGGCGCGCGGCCAATTGGTCCGCGAAGGGCGCGTGGAGGATTTGCTTTCGGTGCGCGACCGGACGGAGATGGTTCTCGAGCAGGTCTCGCCGGAGAAGATGGCGTCGCTGCAAGAGGCAGCGGAGAAACTGGGCTTGAAGGTCGTCTCGAGTGGACGACCCCAGACCACGCTGGAAAATCTTTTCCTCGAGGCCATCGAGCCGGGGGCCTCGCCGGACGCCGGTTCCGGACGGAACTGAGCGTGCGTCTCTTCGTTCTCAAGCCCGACAATATCGGAGACTTCCTGCTGGCCTGCGGCGGCATCCGCGCGTTGGCCGAGGCGGCGGGCGAGGAAAACCTCCTGCTCGCGGTCAAATCCGACGTCGCCGCCTTGGCGCGGCGGGAATTCCCGCGGGCGCGCGTCATGGCCCTGCCGATCCGTCCGAAAACCAAGGGGCGGAACTCCACGGCGTCCAACCTGGCCGCCTGCTGGCCCCTGCTGCTCCGGCTGTCCGTCACGCGGGTCGAGGCCAGCGTGGTGTTGCGCGACAAAAGGACGTTTCTCGACACGGTCCTCTGGCTGGCGCCGCGGGCGTCGCGTCGCGTGGCTTGTGAAAATTCGCTGCGCCGCGCGCAAGGCGGACGCTGGGGGTGGTGGGAAAATGCGGTGAAAGCGTGGTTCCGTCCCGTTGTGCTCCCGTATCCCGCGCCGCAACCGGGCGTGCCGTCCGATCTCGAGGCGCACCGCGCGGTGGTTTCGGAAGTTGCCGGCCGTGAGATCTCCGGCGCGGACATCATGCCCCGCTTGCAGTGCGCGCGCGGGCAGGGCGGGGATCACTGGCTGTCTTGCCCGTTCAGTTCGCGTCCGTCCAAGGACGTGCCGGCCGCCCTCTGGGCCGCCGCCTTGGGCGCCTGCGAGGACCTCTGGCCCGTGGGGGGACTGAGGTTGTCCGGCGCGCCGGACCAGGCGGAACGACTCGCGGTCTTCGCGGACGAATTGCGGGCCGCGGGTCTTTCCATGCCGGTCCGGGTCGCCCCGGCGGTCGGGTTGGAAGAATTTCCCGCCACGGTGGCCGGTGCGGGACTGGTGCTTACGGTCGACACGGCGGCAGCGCATCTGGCCTGCGCGGTGGGTGCTCCGGCGCTCATCGTGGCCAGCCGGAAAAACGAGGGTATTTATGCGCCTTACTCGCCGGACGGACGCCAGGTCTGGGTCATGACCGGCGAGGGCAGGTCGTGGCGCGAGGCCGTGAAGCCGGAAGACATGGCACGGGCGGTGCGGCGCGCGCTCGGTGCGGGTTGAGACTCGGTGCGGTCAGGACCGGGCGGCGGCTTTGACGATTTTGGCGAAGCTGCGGGGATCGAGGCTGGCCCCGCCGACCAGGGCGCCGTCGATATCCGGCTGATGCAGGAGTTCTTTGGCGTTGTCGGGTTTCACGCTGCCGCCGTATTGGATGCGGACTTTGGCCGCGGTGGCCGGGTCGAACATTTCGCCCAGCGTCTGGCGGACAAAGGCGTGGGCTTCCTGGGC
>CAZEYV010000073.1:0-3250 GCA_964516705.1 uncultured Chthoniobacter sp. | reverse complement strand
GCCTTCGGGCTGGGCTTCGATGTGGCGTCCGTTGACCACGACGACGCGCGGTTTCGGTCCGAAAAACGTTCCCGCGGCCGAGGCCTTCGACCCGGAGTCTTCGGCGATGACCTCGATGAGGTCGCTGAATTCGGCGCTGTCGCTGACCCGCGACTCGACGACTTGGAGTCCGAGGTTCTGCGCCAGCCCGGGGGCGTTGATTTCGTTGACCTCGTTGCCGCTGATTTGGGTGAGGAAACCTTTGAGCACGGAGCGGGTGATCGGCGTGGTGTCGAGGTCGCGGGCCTTGCCGCTGTAGACGACGCGCAGGACACCGCAGCGTTTGGGCGCGATCTGCGAGACAAAGCGTCCGAGGCTCTCGCCGAGGCGGAGGTAGGGTCCGAGCATGGCGAGCGTTTTGGCGTCGACGCTCGGGGCGTTGACCGCATTGTTGATCGTGCCGTCGAGGAGGGCGGCGCGGATGGCGTGGGCGATTTCGATGCCGACGCTTTCCTGGGCCTCGGCCGTGGAGGCGCCGAGGTGCGGGGTGAAGACGACATTGGGCGCGTGGCGCAGGGGGTTCTCCGCGGCGGGCGGCTCCTGCTCGAAGACGTCGATGGCCGCGCCGGCCACATGGCCCGAGGCGAGGGCATCGGCGAGGGCCTGTTCGTCGATCAGGCCGCCGCGGGCGCAGTTGACGATGCGCGCGCCTTTTTTCAACTTGGCCAGACGGGGCGCATCGAGCATGTGCTTGGTTTCGTCGGTCAGCGGCATGTGCATGGTGACGAAATCGGCGTGCGGGAGGGCGTCCTCGAGATTTTCCACCAGTTCGACCTGCAGGGTCTTGGCGCGGGCCTCGGAGAGGTAAGGATCGTAGGCCAGGACGCGCATGCCGAAGGCGAGGGCGCGCTTGGCCACTTCGGTGCCGATGCGGCCCATGCCGAGGATGGCGAGGGTTTTGCCGTTGAGTTCGACCCCTTGGAAACTTTTGCGGTCCCATTGGCCCGACTTCACGCTGGCGTCGGCCTGGGGGATTTTGCGGGCCACCGAAACGAGGAGGGAGAAGGCGTGCTCGGCGGTCGACACCGTGTTACCGCCGGGGGTGTTCATCACGACGATGCCGCGCCGGGTCGCCGCCTCGACATCGACATTGTCCACCCCGACGCCGGCCCGGCCGACCGCTTTGAGATTTTTCGCCGCGGCGATGACGTCCGCGCCGACTTTGGTCTGGCTGCGGACAACAAGTGCGGCGTATTCGGGGATGATCTTGAGCAGCTCGTCGTGCGGGAGGCCCGGCTGGAAGGTCACGTCCAAGTGTCCGCCCTCAGCGAGGGCATCGACGCCGGTTTGCGAGATGGGATCGGAGACAAGGACCTTGGGCTTAGACATAGAAATTGAAATGTAGTCTGCCGCAGGGATGGCGTCACGCCCCGATAGCGGCCTTGGCCTCTCCCGGGGCGCCTCAAAGCGGCAACGTTTCGTATTCCGAGCAGAGGTAAACCCGCAGGACTTCGCCCGAAGGGGTGGTGATTTCGGCCAAGAGGCGGTGCGAGGCGAAGGCGGCGGTCACGGCTTGGGGCAGAGCGTCGGACGTTTGCGGGGTGATGTAGAGGGCGGACCGTCCGATGAAGGGATTGGCGCCGTCCTGCTCGGTGAAAGGATCCGGCGCTTCCTCCGCCGCCGGCTTCGGCGCGTCGACGAATTGGTCATAGCGCGGCCAGAGGGCGTATTGGCTGTCGGCGTGGGGCGATTCGACCACGTAGACCGGAGGGTGTCCGGGCGCGACAAACGAAGTGTCGGGCAAATGCAAGGCGAGCGCGGAGGCAAGGGCGGCATCGCGGGCGATCAAAAACACCGGGGCGGCGGGATCGGTAGTCTGTGCGGCGCGCAGGGTTTCGATTTCGCGCACCACCGCCGGATTGATCGACGGAGCGGCCGGGCGATGCGATCCGAGGGACACGGCGGACCACACCGCGGCGCTGAGCCAGACCGCGGCGAGCAGCACGGGGGGCGCGGGCAGGCGCGCGAGGAGGGGAAGGGACAAAGCGGTGGCGGTCAGTCCGGCGGCCGTGGCCGGTTCGCCACGCAGCACCAAATAGACCGCGATAAGCGTCGCGACGACGGCGGGGAGGGCGAGGAATTTGGCCTGACGGGAAGTGCGGACTTCGCGCAGGGCGAAAAGGACCGCGGCAGCCAGCGTGACGAGCACCAAGGGGGAGGCGCCCGCGGAGGCGGCGCCCATGGCGGCGGGCAGGGCCGCGAGGCGCAGCGTGGTGGCCGTTTGCCAGGTTCCGCCGATGAAGTGGACCCAGCCGTGCTCCGCATTCCAAGCCAGCAACCACGTCAGGATGGCCAGCGGCGGGATCGCGGCGAACCAGAATCCGGGTCCGCGCAGGCGGGCGCGCCAGCGGGGCGAGGCGAGCATGACTACGAACAAGGCGGGCAGGAAAAACCACGCGAGGTAATCGAAGAGGAACCCGGCCGCGGCGCAGAGTCCGGCCGCGAGCCACCAGGCGAGCGACTCTGCATCGAGGGCCCGCCAGGCGCAGGCCGCGAAGGCGAGGGCGCAGACGGTCAGCGGGAGGGCGCAGGTCGTGGTGACCGCGGCGGTGTTGAAAGCCGGGAGCAGGTTGAGCAGCACGGCGAGGGCGGTGGCCGCGCGGGCACCCGCGAGGGGTGCGACCAGATGGTAGAGGGCGAAGGTGGCGAGCACGGCCAAGACCGGCCAGAGCAACGCCGCGCCGAGCGCGCCCGCCCCGGCCCAGCGGGTGCCGAGCGCCGCGCACACGGCGGTGCCGCCGGGGCCGTCGAAGTAGGCCACCGAGGGCGTGAACCCGCAGAGGGCAAGGTAGGCCCCGGCCGGCGGGAGGTCCTGCGGGGCGAGCCAGAGCCAGCGCAGGATGGTGACCAAGGCGAGCAGAGCAAGGAGCAGAACGCGCGTGTTCATGCCGTGCGGATCAACTCGGGATGCCCCGCCGCGAGCCGCGGCACGATGCGCGGGGCGAACCGGCGCCAGACCCAGGCATAGATGGCGAGCAGTCCGAGAGTCACGGCCACCGAGCCGAGGGCGCTGAGGACGATATCCGAGGGCCAGTGCGATCCGGTGGCCACGCGGGAGAGGGCGACGAGAGCGGCGGGCAGGTAAAGCCACGCCCCGCGCGCGCGGTAAAAAGCGGTCAGCACGGTGGCGAGGCAGAACATGTTCGAGGTGTGTCCGGAGGGCAGTGATTTGCCCACGGCCGGCGGGTCGACCGGATCACCCGGCTTGATT
>CAZEYV010000072.1:0-3970 GCA_964516705.1 uncultured Chthoniobacter sp. | reverse complement strand
CCTCCTCGCCCCTTGGTGGGCCGGCGCCCCCGCGCCCGACGGCGCCCCGCCCCCGCGCCCGGGCACCCCGCGCTGGTTCTGGCCCCTGACCCTCGCCGCCGTCCTCGCCTGCGGCGCCATCGCCGGCCCGACCTTGAGCCACAGCGTCTGGGACGACGAGAACGAGAGCCTGGCTTACTACTCGCTCGGACGCTACGTGCGCGAGGGCGAAGAGGGAAAAGTGCGCTTCCGGGCATGGCCGTGGGGCCGCACAATTTTCAGCTACACCACGCCGAACAACCACGTCTTCCACAACGTGCTCTCCCGCACTTGCAATGCCCTGTGGCGCGCCGCGGCCCGACCGGACGGCTTGCAATTCCACTACCTGCCCGTCCGCCTGCCGGCCTTTTTGGCCGCCCTCGCCGCCGTGGCCGCCCTGGCCTTTCTCCTCAAAGAATTCGGATTCCCCGCCGCCGGCCTTGCCGCCGCATGGTTCCTCGCCTTGCAACCGTGGTTCACCGAACACGCCGCCGTGGCGCGCGGCTACACCTTGGTCATGCTCCTCGTCCTGCTGGCCATCGTCGCCTGGCGCCGCGCGCTTGTGCACGGCACCTGGACTTGGTGGGCCGCTTTCGCCGTCGCGCAGTTCCTCGCCCTCTGGACTTACCCCGGCGCGCTCTTCCTCCTGGCCCCGCTCAACTTCGCCGCAGCCTTGCTCATCTGGCGCCGGCCCGCGCCGGTGACCGGACCCGTCCGCACCCAACTCTCCCGCTGGTTCTGCGTCAATTCCATCACCGCGGCCGGACTGCTCCCGCTCCTGCTGCCGCTCTTGCCGCAAATGAAGAAATACATCGCCGGACTCGACACCGTCGATATCGGGGCGAAGTGGCTGAACGATGTTTTCTGGTTCTTCGCCGGCGGCGCGCCATGGGCGCGCGGATCGTCTTTCGCCGATTGGAAATACCACGACATCCAGCTCGTCACCGAAGCCCTCGGCCCGTGGGCCCTCTGGGTGCTCGGCGTGGTCGTCGTCGTCCCGTTCCTCGCCGGTGTCTGGCGTCTGGCCCGCAGCGGGTGGACCGGTTTCGCCGTGGCCTTCTGCACCGTCGCCGCCCCGTGCGCGCAGTTTTTTTATGCCAAACACCAGCGCATCTTCATCTGGGAGTGGTATGTGATCTTCGCCCTGCCCTTCGTCGCCATGTTCTGGGGACTGGGTGTCTCGGCTCTCGCGGGGCTACTCGGACGTCTCCCGCCGCGCCTGCCATGGATGGCGCCGCTGGCCGGGGCCGCACTCCTCTTCCTCTACGCGTTCACCACACAACCCGTCCGCGCGTGGCAAGCGTCCCATACCAAAACACCGCATCTCGAATCGACCCTGCTGACCCGCTCCAACGCGGGCGATTACCGCTCGGGGAAGAACCGGCACATCCTTACCTTCAGCATCACCAACGCGTCCTACTCCTACGACCCCAACCTCATCGTCCTGAAGAACCCGGCCGAGCTGGTGCTGCTCTGCCGACAGGCCGACCGGGAAAACCGCCCGCTTTTCGGGAGCCTCGGACACATCCATCTCATGGAGAACGACCATCCGCGCGAACTCACCCTGCTGCGCGACCAGCGCCTTTTCGGACGAAGCACCAAGATCGGCGGGGCGGACGCCGGATGGGACCGCTACGTTTTCATCTACACACCGGGCAGCGCTTCAAAATACGACTTCACCACCGTGCTGAGCCCCGACGAACTCGCGTGGGTCGAGGCCAATGTGATCAAGCGACCCGAAGCGGTTTTCACCCAAAAGAAAAAATAGCCGGCACCGGCCTCATGGCCCCGCCGCCCAGCGTGCCGTCCAGACCAAGGCGCCGGCATAAAGGCCGGCCAGCACGTCGTCCCAGACAATACCGCCGGTCCACCCGCGTTCCTCCACCCAATGGACGCCGATTTTGAAGATGTCGAAGAAACGGAAAGCGAAAAAGGCCGCCGCGACCGCCCACAGACCGCTCCCCGCCAAAGCCAGCGCCACCGCCATCCCCGCCACCTCGTCGAGCACGACCTCGCGCGGATCTTCCGCCACGTAAAGACGCTGTGCGCGCTTTTCGCCGGCGAGGCAAATCGCCGTGGAGACGACGGCGATTATCAGCATCGCACCGCGCCACATCGCGTCGGGCAGCAACAGCATGAGCGGCAGCCCGATGACACAAACCGCGGCCGAGGCTGCCGTGGCACCGACGATGGGCAAATGACCGAGACCGCCGGCCGACATGGCAAGATCCCACCAACGATCCCCGGCGGAAGCTCCGGAAGGCGCCGCACCGGCGCGCACGAAGTAATACTCTTGCTGGCCCGGCACCGCCACCCACGTGGTGCGCGAACCGACGATCGAACTGATTCCCGTCGTCCGGCAGACCGCGACGGCAATTCTTTTGACCGCTGCCGGGAGAGGCAGACTCATCCAAAAATCGTGGATGACGCTGCCGAGGGTGGCAGCCTGGCGGTGCGCTTTGCGGGTGGCACGGACAAAACCCGCCGGAGCTTCCGGTTCGCCCCCGGCGATCACCGCGAAGGCATCGAGAAGGGAAACTTCGGTGGCGGCACCGCGGAAGACTTCCGTCCGTCCGCCCGGCGCCAGCACCGCGAGGCGCGCCGCGGTCCGGTCAGCGGCCGCCGGGGATGAGTTGGAAAAATCCGACATACGACGCGAGGTCGAGCGGCGTGAGGAGCAGGAAAATGGCCAACCCCACCGTGGCCAGGATGCAGACGATGAGCACCGGATTCTGCAAAAGCTTCTCGGGCTCGAGCTTCGCACCCTCCGTGGTCAACGCCGTGTTGAAGTAGGCGATGATGGCGATGACGATCAGCGGGAAGGCGAAGATCAGGTTCGGACGATACACCGCCACCGCCGTTCCCGCGCAGAAACAAAAGAGGTTCGCGTAGGTCACCATGGCAATGAGCAACGACTTTTCCGTGTAGGTCTTGAACGACTTGCGGTAGGCGCCGCTACGCTCGGGACAGGCGATGAATTTGTATTCCGCGTAACGTTTGCCCGTCATGAGCAACGCGCCGAACATCCACCAGCCGAAAACGATGGAAAGCGGCGGGAACGAATTGGCCGGCGAAATGGCATACCAACCGAGCCACAGCCGGATGGGATTGTTGAAGGACTCGGCGATCACGTCCATGAAAGCGCGATCCTTCAGCCGCAGCGGGGGCACGTTGTAGACCAGGCCGCTGACGAAGAGCAGGGCGAGGGAAATGACGTAGGAGGTATTGAAAGACCACCACGCCATGGCGAAAGCCACCGCAAGCAGCAGGATCATCAGAGCCCACAGCACGCTTTCCTTGGCCGCCCCCGAAGCCACCGCCCGCGCGTGCTTGGTCGGATGCAACCGGTCGAAGGGCGCGTCGAGGATTTCGTTGAGGATGTAATTGGCCGATGCCACGAGGCAGGCCGGCACGAGCGAGTAGACGACGAGCCACACGAGGTGCGGCGTGATGGCCAAGCCGAGCAGGACGACGGCCGCGCCGTGTCCGAAAAGGATGAAGATGTTCTTCAGCCAATGATCCGGCCGCATCACGCTCACATAGGCGGCCATGCCGCTGGGTGTCTTTTCCATGCTCATCGAAATCCGTCGGGACCCGTTCCGCAGCTCCCACGACAACCACGCGGATTTAATCCAACCCCGCCGCAAAGACAACGACCGATTGCCCGCCGGCTCAAATCCCGGGCATGAACTCGGGTCGCGCAACCAGCAGCACGGTCTGCACCAAGGCATGCAACAGAACCGCCGACAGACCAGCCGCGTAGATACACCGCCCCAACCCGCTCCCCGTCTCCCGAGCCAGCAGAAAACAGGACCACGCAAGTCCGATCAGCAGCGGCAGATAAAGCATCAAGGTGAACCGCTCGCCGCGCCAGCCGATGATCGGACCATACCATCCGAAGGCCAGCAAGTAGACCAGCACCGTCGCCACGGCGAAGGACAGCGTGGCGAGG
>CAZEYV010000071.1:0-16370 GCA_964516705.1 uncultured Chthoniobacter sp. | reverse complement strand
ACGGCCATCCTCATGTCGCACCGCCATGACCAGAGAGCAGCTTGAACATATCGTGCGCGCCGCGGCGGCCAATGCCGACACGGACGAAATTGTGGTGGTCGGCAGCCAGGCTCTCCTCGGGTCGGTGCCACAGCCAAGGCAAGAGGTCCTTGTCCGGTCGATGGAAGCGGATGTTTTCCCGCTTAAATTTCCCGAGCGTTCCATCCTGATCGACGGCGCAATCGGAGAGAAATCCATCTTCCACGAATCGTTCGGTTACTACGCCCATGGCGTAGCGCCCGAAACGGCGATCCTTCCCGAGGGATGGCAAGGCCGCCTCGTTCCGGTGCGCAACGAAAACACACGCGGCTGCACCGGTTGGTGCCTCGATTTGCACGACTTGGCCGTGAGCAAACTCGCCGCCGGACGCGAGAAAGACATGGAATTCCTGCGCGGCATGCGGCTTGAGGGACTGATCGAGACGGCAACCCTCCGCAACCGGATCAAGGCGACGACTTTTTCCACCACAGAACACGCCGAGGCCGCAACTGCTCGCTGCGAGAAACTGCTGCTATCGGGAGAATGAGCGGTCGCCGCGGCGACAGGTCCCGGGTTCAAATCCCGGCAGCCCGATTCCGACCGCGGCGACGCGCGGTGCAATTTTTTCTCGCCGGGGCCGCGTCCGCGAAACTACCTTCCGGTCGGAGACCGACTTATGGCCGAACTACGATCGCAACGCGAAGATTTCCTCGACCTCGACGTCGACACCCCGGGCGCGGCGCCGACCGTCGAACAAATCGACGACCAGGTGGCGCAGGCGCAGGAACGGTTGGTCGCCCTCCGGCGCCAGGCCGAGCAACTCGAACGGGAGAAACAGAAGCTGGAGGAACTCGGGCGCAAGCAGGAGCAATTCGACTCCGGCCGCGCCGAGATGGTCGACAAATTCACCTCGTCCCTCGTGCACATCCAGCGTGAGACCGACCAGACCCTCAAGCGCCTCGAAATCCTCAAGAACGTGCAGGAAAGCTTCAGTGGCTACCTGCAGGAATTGGAGGCGATCAATCCCAAGGACTGGACCGCCGAGAATCTGTCGAAAGAACTCGCCCGGGCCACCGGTGCGGTGGAAGACGCCCGGTCGGTTTATGTCAAAGCCCAGGCGCAGGTGGCGGCCGACGAGGACCATGTCTCCGCGGCCGGCAGTCCCTACGCCGACGACCTGCCGGGCGGCGACCGCGGTTTCGGCTACTGGCTCATGGCCGGGTTCGCTTTCACCCTGCCGCTCTGCGCCCTGGGGCTGATCGGCCTGCTCCTCTGGTTCATTCAACTCGGTTCCTCGAACTGACGGGACCATGTCGCGCCGCCCCTCGAGCAACCCCCTCTCGGAACAGGCCGCGCGGCTGCAGGCGGAACACGAGCGCCTGCTGCGCGAGGTGGCCGCGGCGGAGAAAGCCGTGCGGCAAAGACCGAAGCCGGCGCGTCCGAGTCCCGCCCCGGAACGGCGCACAAGGATCAACAGCAACGTGGCCTCGCTCGACCTTCCGCGGCCGGCGGATCATCTCATCCGCGGCGGCTCTTCCCGCCGGCGCCCCGCCCGCCGGCGCAAGACGGACGCCCGCATCGCCCAGATCAAATTCCTCGTCCTCTGCCTGATCCTCGCGTCCCTCGTGCTCTTCGTCTGGAAGAATTTGCCGGGTTGATCAACCTTCCTTGGCCACAAAAAGAGCCGACTTCATCGCCTCGAGCCGGAAATTGGTCCGGCCGTCCTTCACCTCGATTTCCTGCCCGGTCAGCGCATCGACGTAGGTGCCATCGGGCATTTCCGGGCCGGTCGCGAGCTTGAATTCCGTGGTGTTGCCGCCGCGGTTCCACACGGCCAGCACAGCGTCGCCGAGATGGGCGCGGACAAAAGCGTAGCGGTCGCCTTCCGCGACCAAGGCCCGCCGGCTGCCGTAGCGCAGGGCCGGATGCTTGTTCCGCACGGCGGCCACCTTGCTGAAATGCGTGCGCACCGCGGCCTCTTCCGCCGTCACCTCGTCGCCCCACCGCATCATGCGCCGGTTGTCCGGATCGCCCGCGCCGCTTTTGCCGATCTCGTCGCCGTAGTAGATCATCGGCACGCCGTCGATGGACAGGATGAAGGTCAACCCGAGCTTGAGCTTCTCGTAGGCCAGCTTGTTGTCGACCTGCGGCGGGAAATTCCAGCCGACCTCTTCCTCGTCGGCCTCCTCGGGATGCGGCAGGTCGCCGTCGGCGTAGGCCATGAAACGCGCCTTGTCGTGGTTGCCGAGCAGCGGGGACATCAGCGTCTCTTTGCCGTAGACCGACTCCGAGGTGGAGAGTGATTTCTCCAGCTCGTCGAGCCCGCGGGTCTGCTTGGCGAACACGTCGATAATCGTGTCATAAAGCGGGAAGTCGAACTGACCGTCCAGCATGTTGGGCCCGACGAAGCTCATGATGCCCTCGCGGTCCATGAAGGTTTCCCCGACGCTGTAGAGGGGAACCCGGCGGCCCGGGTCGACCGCGGCGCGCATGGCCGTGCGGTATTTCCACCAGAAATCGCGCTCGATGTGCTTGCCCGCGTCGAGCCGGTAGCCGTCGAGGTTGAAACGCACGGCGAAATCGACGGCATTGGAAATGAGGAATTTGACGGCGTCCGGATTGCGGAAGTCGAATCCCGGCAGCCATTCCTCGAACCAGGTGGTGAACTGGTGGTCGTCCCACCGCCGGAGGTTTTTCGAGCCGTCCGGCAATTCCAAGGGACCGAAAAGGCCGGGGTTCTCCGTCCAAAGCGGATGGTCGGTGTGGACATGTTTCAGCACGAGGTCGGCGATGATGAACATGCCGTTGCTGTGGGCGGCACCGATCATTTCCTGCAGCGCGGTTTCGCCGCCGAACCGGGGCTCGACCTCGGTGTGCGAGACCGGCCAATACCCGTGGTAACCCGTGTAGTGACGGTAAGGCGGCAGGTATTCCTGCCACGCGCCGTCCGGATTCCGGTTGAGCGGGGCCAGCCAGAGGACATTGACCCCGAGGTCGCGGAAGTAGCCCTCGTCGATCTTGCGGCTGATGCCCTCGAAATCGCCGCCCTGGTAATTGGCCGCCGGCAGGACGCGCTCGTCGTCGACCGGCCGGTCGTTCAACTCGTTGCCGTTGGCGAACCGGTCGGTGAAGGCGTAGTAAATGATACCGTCCTGCCACTGGAAGCCGTCGGGGGCCACGACCGGAACGCGGGCCGCGTGGCTCGTGTTGCCCCGCCCGTCGGCCGCGACAAGGCGCACCCATGATCCCGCGGGGGCGTCCACCACATCGACCGAAACAAGGTCCCCGTCGCGCTCGTGCGGCACGATGGTGCTGACGCCGCCGGGCAACTGCAGCACGGAGGAAAGATGGGTGATATCCCCGCCGACGATCCGGAAAAGGCAGCGCCCGGCGGACACCTTTTCGCCGTAGACCACAGGCGGGCGCCCCCGGTCGTTGCCGCCGACGCGGGCCACCGAATTCTCATTGCCGGTGCCATCGTCCGACTTTTCCGGATTGGCCGCGTCGGGTATCCACTCCCCGTCGACCACGAATTTGTAAGGATGGGAACCCGGCGGCAAGGCGACGAAAAGCTCATAGCCTCCCGATCCCGGAAGCAGACGGTGCGAAGTCGTGCTCCAGCCGTTGAAATCCCCTGCCACATGGACATCGCGCACGGTGCGCCCGGCCGCGGGTTGGTAGACGAAAAGATACCCGTCGGCCGGTTGCACGGCGAGGACCAAGACGCCCTCGCGCACGACCTTGGCCTGCTCTTCCTCGGTGCTGACCGCACGGCTTGTTTCCTTGCGTCCGAGGGCGGAAGCCGGGGCGACGGCATCGTCGACGATGCTCACCGGGATCTCGATCAGACCGGAGGCATCCTTGGCCACCTGTGCGCGAAGCACGCGGGCCCCGGGCTCGTATTGCAAACTGTCGAGCCCCTCGACCTTCTCGGGCAGCACGACGCGCTCGGCGGACTGCGGGGGACGGAAATAAAACCGGTTCATGTCGAGCAAGAGCTGGCCGCCGGCCCGGACCGGCTGGACCGGCATCCAACCGAGGAACGACCGGAGCGGCGGGGGCGACTGGGCCCAGGCGGGCCATGCGGCGGCAGCCAGTAGAACGAGGAGAACGGCAACGAGGCGGGACCGGAGCGGGAGGGGAATCATGGGGAGGTTGACCCGGGGAGGGTTCTTTGTCCCGCGGGGGCGCTCAATTCATAATACGCCGCCGAAAGCGGTTGAAGCTCTTTGATCGGCAATCCGGGATCCGCCATCTCCGCCGGCATTGTCGCGATCTCCGCCGACTCGCCCGGCACATCGCCGAGGCCGTCCCGCGCGACAACCGGCACAACCCGCGACCCGGCCAGGGCGTCCCATCCGAGGAAACGCATGGCGCGGGGCGTGAAACGCAGGCGGATGTCGCGGAGGGTCTCGCGCGGATGCAGATTGACCACCACGAGCATGCGTTGGCCGCTGGCCGTATCATGCCGCAGGTAGGCGTAAAGCCAGTGCCCGGGATCGGCGCCGTCGACACGGCCGTAAGCGGGGTTGGCCAGGTTGTCGGGATTGAGCGGGTAAAAGTCGCCGTCGCGGAAGGCCGGCTGGTCGACCGCGGCCAGCAGACGACGGTAGAAATCGCGCAGCGCTTGCTGCTCCTCCGAGAGTCCCCCGCCGTCGAACTTTCCCCCGTTGACCCACTTCACGAACTCCGGCATCGACCAGTAATCGTAAATGGTGGTGCGCGCGTCATCGCGGCCGAAACCTTCCTCGCCGAGCGCCGGCTCGCCGACCTCCTGGCCGTGGTAGACCATGACCGGACCGCGCGAGAGTCCGAAAAGCAGCGGCGTGACCGCGCGGCCGATTCCCATGCCCGCGCCTCCCCATACCGCGGGCGACGCGAGGCGCACTTCGTCATGGTTTTCCGCATAACGCAGGGCGTTGTCGAAGAAGAACGGATCGAGCGGCAGCCGGTCGAGATCGTTGGCCGTGCCGTCGCCTTCGTAGATGTCCTTCAGCGCATCGTACGTCAGGTCGTCGTAGACCGTGTCGAAACCCGCGGCGAGCAACCCGGGCATGACCGCATCCCCCGCCACGGCCGCAATCTGCGGGTCGCCCCCGGGCACACGCGCCGGATCGGTGTCATAAGCCTCGGCCGCCCAGTAGACGCCGGCATCACGTCCGCGCGAGCGCGCAATGAGCCACTGCCAGAACTCGGGCGGCACCATGTGCGCCATGTCGGCACGGAAACCGTCGACCCCGAACTCCTGCCAGTGGGCGATCACCGCGTCCATCTTCTTCCACGTGTCGGGCACGGGCAGCCCGGGTTGCGCGGCATGCGGATAACGGCGGACGGATTTTTCCGGATCGGTGAAGTCGTAACCGTAGTTGAGCTTGACCGTCTCGTACCACGTGTCCTGCCCCGGCGACCAGGTGACGGCGTCGTTGCCGGTGACACGGCCGAACTCCTTCTCGCCTTCGAACAACCCGTCGCCGCCGCCCGCCGCCTGCACGGTCGGACTGGTGGCGCGCCCGTCGGCGTCGACCGTCGGCAGACGCAGGGGAGGTCCCTCGCCGGCCGCTTCAATGTCCTCGGTGAGATAAAAGAAGTTGTTGCCGGGATGGAAAAATTTGGAGCGGTCGTCCTTGGCGCCGAAGGAAAACTCGGGTTTGACATCGGATGCGTGGCTGCGGGCCACGTGGTTCGGGACGAAATCGACCAGCACCTTCAAACCGCGCGTGTGCAAGCGGCCGACCAACGCCTTGAATTCCTCGCGGCGCCGGGCCGGATCGTCGGCATAGTCGGGCGAGACATCGAAGTAATCGCGGATGGCGTAGGGACTGCCGGCCAGACCCTTGAGCAGATCGGGATCGTCGGCCGGTTCGCCGATCCCGGCATAATCGGTCGCCGTGGCCTGCTGCAGAACGCCGGTCAGCCAGATGTGCGTGAAGCCCATGGCCTGCAATTCGTCGAGCGCGGCATCGTCGAGGTCGCTGAATTTTCCCGAACCGTTCTCCGCCATGGTGCCGTTGGGCCGGCGCGTCTCGTTGGTGTTGCCGAAAAGGCGCGGCAGCAGCTGGTAAATGCGGACTTTGGGCGCGCCGGGGTCCGTGCGTCCGGCGCGGCGGAATCCCCCCTCCCCGAGCGCGAGGTAGTGACGGATGGTCCGCACTCCGGTGCCCGACACGGTGGCCGGGTCGATCGCCCCATACAACCGCCCCCATCCATCGTCGGCGCCCAGATCCTTCAAATAAACGGCCAGGGCCGGATTCCCGTCGTGACCGATCAGTTTCCGAGGCAGACGCAGGACGACCTGGGCCGGCGCCGCTTCGACCGAAAATGCGTTGCCGGCTTTTTCGCGCGGACCCCAACGCGCGCCCTCCCACCGGCGGATAAAGTTCTCTTCGCCTCCTTCATCCCGCCCGGCCATGAGCACAAGGTCGGCGGCGAAGGGTAACCAGACGGCTGATCCCTCGGCCCCGCGCTCGCCCGGCACGAGCGGGCTACCCGGACCGGTCCGGCTGCCGATCACGACGAAAAGCGTCTGGCCGGGACGATCCACGCCCGCGCCGAGAACCGCCAACTCGAGCCCCTCCGCCGAACGCGTGAGGCGGTAGCGCACTTCATCGGCCCCTTGGGCCTCGTAGCGGGCCGCCGCCGCGACGACCGGCCAGCAGCAAAGGCAAATGACGAGCAATCGGCGCATGAGAACCGCCAATTTCGGGGGCGCGACGGCCCGCTGTCAAAAGAAACCGCTCCGTGCTTGCCCCGGCCCGCCGCCTGATTTCTTCTCTCCTTTCGTCCCGGTGAAAAACGGAACCGATAAAGACCGCCTCGCGCCGCGCCAACCGGCGGTGCACCCGCTGCGGCGGTTGCTCGCCTGGGCCGTGCTCGCCTTGGCCGCCTTCGTCTGCGCGGCGCCGTTGTGGCAGATCGCCGTCCTCGCGCTCGAACCGGGCGCGACCGGTGAACGCGCCGCCTGGCGGATGCCGGCCGGCCTGGGTGCGGGTAATTTCGTGCAGCTCCTGACCGCCACCGACTTCCCGCGCTGGCTGGCCAACTCTTTCCTTGTCGCGCTGGCCGTCACCGCGGTCGGCGTGGTCGTTTCAGCCACCGCCGGCTACGCGCTCTCGCGTTTCCGCTTTTTCGGACGCCTCGCCGTGCTCAACAGCCTCCTCGTCACGCAGATCTTCCCCGCCACCATGCTTTTGCTGCCGATATTCCTCATCCTCGTGCAGTTGCACCTGATCAACACCTTCCTCGGGCTCATCCTCATTTACGCGGCGACCGTGCTGCCTTTCTGCATCTGGCAGATGAAAAGTTTTTATGACACCATTCCGGAGAGCATCGAGGAGGCCGCCGCCATGGACGGCTGCCCGCCGGCGGAGATTTTCCGGCGCGTGGTGCTCCCGGTTTCGGGTCAGGGTCTGGCCGTGACCGCCCTGTTTTCCTTCGCCACGGCGTGGAACGAATACGTCGTCGCCGCCATCCTCATGCAGGACGCGGAGATGTTCACCCTGCCGCTCGGCCTGCGCCTGCTCCATGCCGACAGCCTGGCCGGACAACCCGGGCTCTTCGCCGCGGGGGCACTGCTCGTGACCGTCCCGATGCTCGCGCTCTACCTGCTGCTCAGCCGCTTCCTCGTGGCCCGCGTGCAGGACATCAGCATCCGGCACTAATCGCCGCGGTAGACGCAGCGCGACGTCGGCGTCTCGTGGATCTCGATGGCGCTGAGCTGCGGCAAATGCGGCTGCAGTTCGCGCCACAACCAGCCCGCCAGCTGTTCGAACGTGGGATTCTCCAACCCGGGAATGTCGTTCAAATACCGGTGGTCGAGACGCGCGATGAGCGGCTTCACCACCTTGCTGATCTCCGCGTGGTCCATCAGCCAGCCGGACTCCAACCCGACCGCTCCGGTCACCGAAACCTCCACCTTGTAGCTGTGGCCGTGCATCCGCGCGCACTGGTGGCCGGGCGGCACGTTGGGCAGCGTGTGCGCCGCCTCGAAATGGAAAGTCTTGCACAGCGTGATGTTCATCGCCCCGTTTTAGCGCCCCGCCGCCAATGGTCAAACACCCCGCGCCCGGGGCTCCCAGATGAATTTGTGCATCTGCAGCTGGAAACGGGCGGGCAACCCGTCCTCCAACATCCACGCCACGATGTTGGACGGCGCGATCTTGCCGAAGACCGGGCTGAGGAGCACGGCCCGCACCTTGGCCGCCAAGCCGTGTTCGCGCATTTTTTCCCGGGCCCATTCGTAATCCTCGCGGGAACCGACGACAAACTTCACTTCGTCGCGCGGGGTCAGGTGCGCGATATTGGTGCCGAGATTGCGTCCGCACTCCCCGCTCGAGGGCGTCTTCAAA
The DNA here is from genome assembly GCA_964516705.1 of uncultured Chthoniobacter sp. GTDB lineage: Bacteria > Verrucomicrobiota > Verrucomicrobiia > Chthoniobacterales > JACTMZ01 > JACTMZ01. The sequence goes on along the minus strand of CAZEYV010000071.1, from coordinate 8,007 downwards.
TCCATGATCCGGTGGACGCGCGGGTCGACCGGGGCGATATCGTGCGCCCCCGAGGTCTCCAGCAGCACGGTGAAGCCCGCATCGCAGAGCATGGCCAGCAGGGGCAGGCACGCCGGTTGGAGCAGCGGCTCGCCGCCGGTCACCTCGACCAGCGGACACCCGAAATCGCGCACTTTGGCCACAATCTCATCCAGGGTCATTTTCGATCCCTCGTAGAACGCGTATTCCGTGTCGCAGTAGGTGCAGCGCAGGTCGCAGAAAGTCAGGCGCACAAAAACGCACGGCAATCCGGCCCACGTGCTCTCGCCCTGCACCGACCGGTAGATTTCGTGGACCGTGAGCTTTTTCACCGGAGCCCAGCGTAACCGCAGCGGCGCGTCCGGCCAACCGGACAATTCACTTTTGCGCCGCGGGCCGGGAAAGCGTAAGTTTGCCGGTCATGAAACAACCGGAGGAAAGTGCGACCACCCTGCGCGACACGCAGAGCGAACCCGACCACCGCCGCATCGTCATCGACCGCGTCGGGGTGAAGAACCTCCGCTTCCCCATCCAGATCGCCGTCGACGGGGGCGCACCGCAAAGCACCATCGCCACGGTGCAGCTGACGGTGGAACTGCCGCAGGAGTTCAAGGGCACGCACATGAGCCGGTTTCTCGAGGTCTTGCACGACCACGGACCGGTCCTCCACCAGGAAGACATCGAGCACCTGCTGCGCACGCTGATCAAGCGCCTGCACAGCGAGCGGGCGCACCTCGAGTTCGAGTTCCCTTTCTTCCTCCGGAAAAATGCCCCCGTGACGGGCGCACCGGGCCTGGTCGATTACACCGCCCGCTTCAGCGCCACCGCGGGGAGCCGCCACTGCGACCTCGTCACCACCGTCATCGCCAATGTCACGACCCTCTGCCCGTGTTCGAAAGCGATCAGCAGCAGCGGGGCGCACAACCAGCGCGGACAGGTCACCCTGCGTCTGCGCGCCGGACATCCCCCGCACCTGGCCGAGATGGTTTCGCTCATCGAACGTTCGGCCAGCAGCGAGCTTTACAGCGTGCTCAAGCGTCCCGACGAAAAAGCGGTGACCGAACGCGCCTACGCCAACCCGGTTTTTGTCGAGGACCTCGTGCGCAACATCGCTTCGCAGGTCGACGCCGACCGCCGCATCACCTGGTGGCAAGTCGAGGCGGAAAATTTCGAAAGCATCCATAATCACAACGCCTACGCCATGGTCGAAAAACACACATGAAGCCCGCCCTCCTGCTCCTGCCCGTCCTCCTCCTCGCCGGTTGCTCCGCGCCGCGCGAGGTGCGCCGCGCCACCCCCGCACCCGCCCCGGTCGCCGCGGCCCCGAGCCAGACCCCCGTCTGGCCGGCCCATGCCCCCGCCCTCTACGCCGGATCGGCGGTCATGATCGACGCGCGCACGGGTGAAGTCCTCTTCCAGAAAAATGCCGACGCCCTCCGCGTCCCGGCCAGCACGCAGAAGCTCCTCACCGCGTTGCTCATCACCCGGCGCGGCAACCTCGACGCCCCGGTGACCATCATGCCCGAGGACACGCGGGTCGAACCGACCAAGCTCGGCCTGCGCCCCGGCGAACGTTACACCCGCCGCGCATTGCTCGAATCCATCATGGTCAAAAGTTCCAACGACGCCTGCGCCGCCCTGGCCCGCGACCACAGCGGGAGCGAAGCCGCTTTCGTGGAGAACATGAACCGCGCCGCCTGGTCGCTCGGCGCGCGCAGTTCCTCCTTCCGCAACAGCCACGGGCTGCCCCCCGAGCAGTATTCGACCGCGCGCGACATCGCCCGCATCGCCTTCGCCGCCTACCGCGACCCCGTCCTGCGCCGCATGATGGAGCAACGTGTCGTCTACTTCCGCCACAACACCGGACGCGTCACCCGGCTCGAGGCCACCAACAAGCTGCTCGAACGCTCGGGCGCCTACAATGGCATGAAGACCGGTTACACCTATGCGGCCGGACGCTGCCTCGTCTCCAGCGGACGCCTCAACGGCCGTGAAGTCATCCTTGTGCAGCTCGGCAGCAAGACGAAACACATCTTCGAGGATGCCGAGCGCCTTATGGCCTGGTCCGGACGGGGAGGCTACGGCGGAACGTCCTACGGCACTTTCTGAGATTCTACAACTTCGAGGCCACGAATTCCGCCGTCAGCCGTGCGGCCGCCGGATGGCTGACCCGCAGAAGGTTCTCCCGCCACCGCGTCCACTCGGCTCCGCCGTTTTCCAACAGGGCCCGCTGCACGGTGGCCACGATCCGGCCGGGCGTGGTGGCCAGGGCCCCCGCGCCGAGATCGGCAAGGAGCGTGACGTTCCCTTCCTCCTGACCCGCCACCACGTGGCTGATGATCATGGGCCGGGCGATGGCCAGCGTCTCCTGCACGATGGCGCCGCCGGCTTTGCCGATGAAAAGATGGCTCGCGGCGAGGAACTCCGGCATGCGGTCGGTCCAGCCGTGCAGGGAAAATGAACTCATCGGCACATCAAGCCGCTTGAGGAAGTCGTGCAGATGACGATGGCGGCCGGTGACGACCGTGAGATGGACACCCTCGAGCGCGGTCAGCCCCTTGACCACCGCGCCCACCGTGCGACGGCTGGCCGAGGGCAGGTAAAGAAGTTTCCAGGGCGGACCGGCCTGCAGCGGCTGGCGGGCCAGTTCCTCGAAACGCGGGCTGACCGGAAAACCGAGCACAACGATTTTTTCCCGCGGTGTGCCGCCTTGCACCATGGCCTCGCGCGTCGGTTCGTTCGCCACCAGCACCCAGTCGGCTGGCGCGAGGTTCCACACTCGGTTGATGACGATCGAATCGGTCACCACCATGAAATGCGGACAACGAGGCACCTCGCCGCTCTCCATCAGCTCGCGCAGGAGGTAACTGTAGACCGGATAAGTGGTCACGACGGCGGCCGGCTTTTTTTCGCAGAGCAGGACGCGCAGAGCTTCCTTCAGCGTGCCCAGCGTCGGCAAGGTCCAGTCGAAGACGGGAGTTTTGTCATAGAGCCAGAAGAAGGCCTTCCACGTCACCGGCACCCGCTGGATCGAGAAATTGTAGGCCACCTGCAAAGTCTTCGAGGCCCGCGGATTCACCGCGACGTAGGGGTCGTGCACCTCGGCATCGAAACCCCCGAGATGCTCGAAAGCATCGCGGACATTGCGGGCCGCCGAATTGTGGCCGTCGCCGAAACCGGTGGTGAAAATGAGGACTTTCCGTGCGGACATGGCAGATCAAAGGCTTCGCAGGGCCTGCTTGGCGCGGTCTTGCGCCCCGGCGTCATCCCGGCTGCGGCGGGGCAAGGTCAGGGATTTCTGCAGCTCGCGCCTGGCTTCTTCTTTGCGTCCGGCGGCCAGATAAGCACGACCCAACTCGGCGTGGAAGAGGGCGTTGCCGGGCTCGAGTTCGGCGGCCCGCGACAAGGCGCGGATGGCCTCGTCGTTCGAGGCCGGCGGCATCTTGCCATAGACGGCCTCGGCCATGACACGCAGCACGGGATTCAAATTGGCGATTTCGTAATTCCACCGTCCCAGCACATGCCACCCGAGGGCGAAACGCGGGTCGAGTTTGACCGACTCGGCCGACTCGGACCGCACCACGCCGGAAAGCTCCAGGCGCCGGCGCGGTTCGCTGTAAAAGGCCAGACGGCCCGCGGCGATGGCCACCGTGACCCGCACCTCGGGGTCACCCGGGTCGATTTTTTTGGCTAGCTGCGCGGTGTCATAGCCCAACTGCGCCAGACGGAGCTTCTCCTTTTTCGACGGCGCATCGAGGACCATCTCGACGTATTGCTTGCTGATCTTGCGCAGCAAATCGGCGTTGTTCGGATCCGTCGCCAGCGCCTTCTCGTACGCGGCCAGGGCTTGGGCGGACTTGAACTGGCGGTCGAAGCCGTCCCCCTGCTCGATCCAGTCGCCCGCCCCGGAGGCGCTCGCGATCATCAGGACGGCCGCGCCGGCACGAAACAACGGGCTCATTTGGCAAAAAGATAATGCGAGACGATCCATTCCTCGCCGTAGCGGTATCCCCAAAGACCGGCGCAGGCCATGAAAAACACACGCCAATAGACCCGCCACTTGGTCACGTTGTCCGCGCCGTAAGTTGCAGCGAGGATCGGTGTGATTTGCGCCTCATTTTTGTCCATGTTGTCCAGCCAGGCCTCGGACGTGCGCGCGTAATGGGTTCCATTGACGCACCAATGATCTCGCAATTTGAGATCATCCTGGAAATAGGCGAGCAAATCATCCGACGGCATCGTCCCGCCCTCGAAAAAATACCGCGTGATCCAGTCGCTCGGATCCTTGCCCTCGAAGTGGTAGGCCAGCGTCCGGTGGGTGAAAATGTGCACGAAGAGCATCCCGCCGGGCTTCATCCACGAGGCCACCTTGCGCAGGAGCAACTCGTAGTTCTTCATGTGCTCGAACATCTCGACCGAGACCACGCGGTCGAATTCCTCCCGCGGCAAATCCAATTCCGCCACGTTGGCCGTGTGGATCTCCACATTGCGCAGTCCGCGCCGCGCCGCTTCGCCCATGATGTATTCTTTCTGCGTCCGTGAGTTCGACACCCCGAGGATGCGCGACTCCGGGTATTTCTCCGCCATCCAAAGGGTGAGCGACCCCCATCCGCAGCCCAGTTCGAGCACGCGCTGTCCGTTCTCCAGCTGCGCACGCTGGCAACTCAGCGCCAACATCGCTTCTTCCGATTCCTCGAATGTGGTGTGCCGCGTGGGCCAGAGTCCGCTGCTGTATTTCATGCGCGGACCGAGCACGTATTTGAAAAATTCGGTCGGCACCTCGTAATGCTGCTCGTTGGCCTCGCGCGTCTTCACCGCAACGGGCATCGACTTGAGTTCGCGCACGAAGTCCATCAGCGCCCTCTGCTGCGCCTCGACCCCGCCGCGGTTTTCGTCCTTCAGCTTGCGGGCCAGCAGATGATTGATCCCCGCCCGGATGACAAAATCCGGCAGCAGACCTTTTTCCAGCGTCCGGTCGAGGAAACTCATGAGGCTCCCCGCGGGAACCACGGGAAAAACGCATTGGTGGTCCGCTGATACTGCCGGTAGTCCTCGCCGCGCGAGCGCACGGCATGCTCCTCGGTCGCCTTGATCCCCGTCACTCTGGTCAGAAAGAAATACATGAGCACGGGAGCATAGACCGCCATCCACCCGCCCGGCGAGCCCAGCGCGTAGACAAAATAGCCGACCCAGACCAGCCACTCGCAGAAGTAATTAGGGTGACGCGAGTAGTTCCACAGTCCCACCCGGCAGGTCTTGCCCTTGTTGGACGGATCTTTGCGGAACCGGTTCAATTGCGCATCGGCCAACGACTCGCCGAGCATGCCGGCCAGCCACAACGCGGCACCCGCATACTCGAAAAGACCCAGCCCCGGCGCCCCATTGATGAAAACGAGCACGAAGGGAACGCTCAAGAGCGCGATGAGCACGCCTTGCGCCTCGAAAAATCCGAAAAACATCAGCCACGTGTGCCGCGGAAACTGCTGCCGCAGCGCGGCGTAGCGTCCGTCCTCTTCCGGATGATGCTTGGCCACGCGAATGAGCAGGTAGGTCCCGAGCCGCGCCGCCCAAATGGTGACCATCATCACGAGCAGGAAGTTGCGCGTCGCATCGCCGGCCGACACCGCGGCACAGACCGCCGCCACCGGGATGAAACCGTAGGACCAAAAAATGTCGACGATCCCCGCATTGTTGAGGACCCGCGCGAGCAGCCAGACACCGGCCATCATGACGACCGGAATGACCAGCGCGAAAGCCATCAACCGCCAAAACTCACCCCACTCCGGCATCACGAGCACCCCCTGTTCAGTCCCGTCGGCAGGTCGAGCGTCTCGTTGTCCGCCCGCGTGTAGACCGCCTGCACCACGCTGATATGCCGCGTGGCGAAGGCCGCCTCGCAATAGGCCAGATAGTAGTCCCACTTGCGGATGAATGCGTCGTCGAATCCCTGCGCCCGCACCGCGGCGAGAACGCGGTGGAAATTCTCCCGCCAGACATGCAGGGTCTGCGCGTAATACGGACCCATATCGTCAAGGTCGTGGAGGAAAAGATCGCCCGTGCGGTTCAGCGCGGTGTTGACCCGTCCGATGCTGTTGAGCAGCGAACCGGGAAAGATGTGGCGCTGGATGAAGTCCGTCCCGCGCCGCAGCACCTCGTATTGCCCGTCCGGACACGTGATGTATTGCAAACCGAGCAACCCCTTCCGGGCGAGCAAGCGCTGGCATTGCGCGAAATACCCGTCGAGGTATTTGTCCCCCACCGCCTCGAGCATTTCGATCGAGGCGATCTTGTCGAATTGCCCGGTCAGCTCCCGGTAATCCTGCAAACGCAGATCGATCCGGTTGGACAATCCCGCGGCGGCGATCCGGCGCGAAGCCTCGTCGAACTGCGCCTGCGAGATGGTCACCGTGGTCACGCGGCAACCGAAGTTTTTCGCCGCATGCAGGGAAAAACCGCCCCACCCGCTGCCGATTTCGAGCACGTGGTCGGACGGCTGGAGCCGCAGCTTGCGGCACAGCACATCGTATTTCCGGATCTGCGCCTGCTCCAGGCTTGCTCCCGACTGGTCCCAATAAGCCGCCGAATACGTCATCGTCGGATCGAGCCACAACGCGAAGAACTCGTTGCTCAAATCGTAATGTTCGCTGATGTTCCGCCGGCTGGTCCGCAGGCTGTTCGGCCGCAAGCGGTGCGCCACGCGGTGCACGACATTCATCAAACCGATCCGCGAATCGGTTTGGCCCGACCCTTCGAGGACGGTCGATTCGTCCGCATTGCGGATGAACCAGGCAACAACCGCAACCAGATCATCCGTCTCCCAAAGTCCGTCCATGTAAGCCTCCCCGAACCCCACCGGTCCGCCGAGCACGCAGGAGCGGAAAAAAGCTGCGTCTTTGATCCGGATCTCCGCCCGCGGTTCCTCCCCCAGCCCGCCGAACACCCTCTCCGCACCGTCCGGCAAAACCACGCGCAAACGTCCCCGCTGCATGCGGGAGAGCGCGGAGAAAAGGATCGGGGCGTAGTTCACAGGCAAATCAAACGGAGTAAGAGAAGCCTCGCTGCCTTTGGCGCCGCCCGCAAGTCGGGGAACCCGGAGGAGGTTCTCGCTTTTACTTATCCCCCGCCAGATCCCGCAAAATCTTCCGGGCCAGCAATTCGTTGATCTCACGATGCCTCGGCACGGGCTGCGTGGCTCCGGTTTTCGGGTTGTGGTAGATGTCGTGTTTTCCTCCGTGTCGTAGCAGATGGGCTCCCGCAGCCTCGACCCTGGCAATGAGGTCCCGCCTTTTCACACCAATTCCAACTCGGCCACCTTTTTAATCCCGGGAATCGCGCCAGCCGAGAAGGTTTCATGCAGATCCCGCAAGTGCTCCTTGAGGTCTTGCAGCGTCTCACCCTGAGTCCAATGGTCGGGATAGTCATTGAGGTAGCCGAGGAACTTCCCGTCCTCTTCCTGCCAGTAAGTGAACTTGGTTGTCATGGTTGCAATTTAAGCGAGGTCTAAGCGTATGTCTGGCGTTTTTTCGGCATCGGGGTCAAGGGGGCGGAAGCTTCAGCGACTTGTGCGGACGAAAAACGCCGCGCTGGTCTTCGGCACGCGTTTCCTTCCAGTAGAACGGCACGCGCTTGAGCCAGAGACGGAAGGCCTGCCAGTGGATCAACCCGATGACCTTGAGCGTGATGAAGGGGAACTTGGCCGTGAAGCCGAGGAGGTTGGCGAAGGTCATTTCCTTGCGCCGGCCGGTCAGCGCGCTGATCAGAACTTTGCCCTCCGCATCATAGTCATCGATAAAAACCCGCAGCTTTTCGTCCGGCAGGTGGAAGCGGAAGTGGAACTCGAGATCGACCGGACTGAACGGCGACACATAGTAGTCCTTCGGCACCCGCACCTCGAAGTCGCACTGGCCATCCGGCGTGCGCGGCACCAGATACGGCTTCAATTCGCGGAACGTGTTGCCCACCTGCACCACCGACGCCTGCGGGGTGCCG
>CAZEYV010000070.1:0-4008 GCA_964516705.1 uncultured Chthoniobacter sp. | reverse complement strand
ATCACTGGTGATTGCCGTCGTTCCGAGGGTCAGGTTGCCGCCACTGACGAGCAGCGAGCCGAGGGTGTTGGTCGTGTTGGTCCAAGAAGTGCTGGAGAGACCGCTAAAGACAGCGCGGGAGTCCACGGCATTGGGAGCGCCGGATGGCGACCAGTTGGCTCCGTTATTATAATCGTTGGTGGTGTTGCCGCCTGTCCAAGTGTTCGTGGTTTGCGCCTGGGTCGCAGGCAATGACGTTATTGCAAAGAGAACAACAATGGGGATGAACTTCATTTTATTCATGGCTGGTTGGTAGGGTAGTTGAGCTAAGTGTTTGAGGAAACGACTTGAAATTTAGTTAAACTGCGCTGCGCTGCAAGGGCGCGCGCGGGCGGATCAGCTATATTGTAAAATCCATATTCGCCCCGACTGGCAACTGGGACGATTCGAGAAGGCGGTCGCGTCCATCCTCAACCAACCCTTCTTGCCCGTCCTCCACGAGGGGCCAAGCAGCCCCAAGTTTGGTCGCTTTTCGGACGCCGGGAAATCCAGATCGCTTTACCGCGGTATTAACAATGCGAGGCGCCGACCGCGCCTGTCTTTCTCAGCGCGGCGAACGGCGGCGGCGCATGGCAACAGCGCCCAGCCCCGCGCTAGAGAGCGCGAGCAGAGCCCAAGTGCCGGGCTCGGGCACGGTGCTCACGCTGATGCTGCTGAAATCGATGTAGTTGGTCTCGTTGAGCGCGCCTTTGCTGTGCAGGCGGATATCGTTTAGGTTGGCCACATCGTAGCGGGTGAAGGTGCCCAAGTTTATGGCTTCGAAGGCTCCGCCATCGTAAGAATACGAAGCCTCGATCCCGGCCACTCCGGTGGCGTCGAAGTTGAAGTCCGTGCGCAGGAGCAGGCTGCCGCCGGGCCCGTTGAGGGTGGTGCCGTGCTGGGTTGCTGTCACGTTGTTGAGGGCGTCGAAGCCATTGCCGTCGAGATTGAGGCGGAAAAGAGGCGGGTCTTCGGACGTCCCGTTAGGATTGGACAAGGTCCAGCGGAAACGGTTGAGACCACCGCCATCACGGATGATGAGGTAAGTCTCTTGAATCACAGCTGGCCGGCTGGTCAAGCTCCAGGAGAGATCCCATTCAAAGCGCACCGGATCACCCAGCGTACTATTGATGCCCGTGAGGGACGCGACGGACTGTACTAGGGTGCTGGCGTTCGCGTTGTTGCCACTGAGCCGCAGATCGCCGGAGCCGGTGGTCTCCCAACTGGTGTTGACGTCGGAATTGACGAGCGCGCTCCAAGTGGATGACTGCACGCCGGCGTTGTTCGAAATGCCAGCCAAACTCGTGCCGTCGGCTTGGTTGAAGTTCCAGCCGGCCAGAACCGTTTCGGCTCGCACAGCACTAGTGGGAGACCACCCCGCGAGGAGAACTGCGGCAATAGCGGGGACCAGAATGCTCTTTGTTTGTTTGTTCATGGGGGAAGGATTGAAGGATTAGGCAAAATATTAGGCCCCGGGTTTGGCGTGGCAACCCTCATTGCCGCCGGATCAACTATTTTGTAAAGTTTCGGCACGGCAGAAATGGGCAGGATTGTGCGTGGGTGCGGCCTGCCGGACGTTCCGGGTTTTCCGGCACTATCAGCCGGTCCGTTGCCAAGCGAGCTTCACCCCGACCTTGAGGTGGGGCAAGGACTCCGCTACAGGATCGGCCCGCATGGCTTGGGATTTGACAAGATATTGCTGGGACCTGACCGGTTGGCGGCCGTTGATTTGGAAGTATGCAAGAGTGCCGGAGACGACATTCTGGGTGGAGCCGGAGTTCGGGCCGCTCGAGGGGTTTTTGGCGGGCTCGGTGCAGGAGAATTTGCGGCGGGCGGGTGTTTTGCCGGATTGGCATGACGGGTTGAATTCGCGGGCTGTCGAGTGGGTCGAGCACCGGCATTGGATGTTCGAAACGGAGTTGCCGGAGATGGAGGATGCCCCGGTGTTTGTCGCGGAGTCGCTCGACTACACGGGATGGATCTTGGTGAATCGGCGGATTGCGGGAACTTTCCGCGGTCCGCACCAGCCGGCGGAGATCGACCTAGCTTCCGCCTGGGGCGACGAAGCGGGTCCGCGCCGCCTGGCCATCGTCTTCGGCACGCCGCCGGAGGTGCACGGGCAGGTGGGGCACACATCGGAGACGCGCGAACTGAAGCCGCGTTTCAACTACTCGTGGGATTGGTGTCCGCGCTTTGTGCCAACGGGGGCCAAGGGCGGACTGTTGCTCGTGCCGCGGACGGAAAATGCGGTGCGCTTGATCGGGGTGCGGACGGGCTTGGAGGAGGATCTACGAACGGCGCGGGTGGTGGTGCGGATGGAATTGCCGGCGGGGTGTGAGGTGGGGATGACTTTGGATCAGCAGCGGCCCGCTGGGGCCCCCGGCTCGGAGAGCCTACGCCTCGGAGAGCCAGCGGGCCCTACCGGGGTGGAGAAGAAATTCGCGGCTTCGACGGGGGCGAATGAATTTGTCCTCGAGGTGGCCGCGCCCGCGTTGTGGTGGCCGAATGGACAGGGTGACCAGGTACTCTATGACTTGAAAATCGAGGTGCGGGATGGTGCGGGTCTGGTGGTGCGGACTTTTGCACGGACGGTCGGTTTCAAACACGTCGCCTGGCGCGCGTGCGAAGGGGCGCCGGCGGGGGCGCGTCCGTGGATTTGTGTGGTGAACGGCCGGCCGGTTTTTCTGCAGGGCGTGAATTGGACGCCGGCCCGGATGGCGTATCAGGATGTGACGCGGGAGGAAATCGAGTCACTGGTCGGGCTTTACCGCGAGATGGGTTGCAATCTGCTGCGCGTGTGGGGCGGAGCTTCGCTGGAGTCGGAGGAGTTTTACGATGCATGCGACCGCGCGGGGTTGCTGGTTTGGCAGGAGTTTCCGCTCTCGTCTTCGGGCCTCGACAGCGTGCCGCCGCGCGACGCGGAAGTGATCGGCGAATTGCGCGAGGTGGCGCGGCATTTTGTCCGTGTGCGCCAGCATCATGCCTCTTTGTTGATGTGGTGCGGCGGCAACGAGTTGCAGGAGGGCTACGAGGATGGCGACTGGGCGAAGCGTCATCCGTGCGACGAGAGTCATCCGTGCCTCGCGGCCTTCGCCGAAGTGGTGGCGGAGGAGGATCCGGGCCGGCGCTATCTGCCGACCTCGCCGTCGGGTCCGAGTTTCCTCGGCAAGCGGGAGAATTTCGGCAAGGGCGTGCATCATCATGTGCACGGGCCGTGGGGGCTGGGGGATTTCAAAGATCTGGAAGACTGGCGGGATTACTGGACGAAGGACGATGCGCTCTTCCGCAGCGAGGTGGGCGTGCCGGGATGCGCGGACCTCGAGCTGCTGCGCCGGCACGCGGACGGCCAGCCGCTGTGGCCGCTGGACACGCCGTTGTGGCGGCACGCGGCGAATTGGTGGACGCAGGAGCAGCGCTTCGCGGCGAAGTTCGCGCCTCTGCCGCCGGATGAATCGCTGGCGGCTTATGTCGAACACACGCGGCGCGAGCAGGCGGAGGGATTGGCCATCGCGGCGCGGGCCTGCAAGAAGCGGTTTCCGCGCTGCGGAGGATTCATCGTGTGGATGGGGCATGATTGCTTTCCGTGTCCGTCGAACACGTCGGTGATTGATTTTGCGGGGAAGCCGAAGCCTGCTTGGGAGGCGCTGAAAGAGATTTTTGGAGGTGACGTGTGACTTGTGACAAGTGACGAGTTGAAGTGGATGGGATGGTGCTTCTACTTTCGGGAAAAAACTGCGGGTGACTTCTGCGGGTCGGAGGGGCGCGCATGATTGGGCGATGCGAACAAGGTTGCTTCTTTTGTGCACAGGTTTGATGGCGATTTTGATGCCCGTTGGTTGTCCGGCGCCGAAGAGGACGGGGGCGGTGCCTGAAGTCTACACGCTCGACGGGGCGGCGATCGCGGCGGTGCGCGAACGGGCGCGGGCCGGGGATCCGGCGTTGACCCCGGCGCTCGAGGCTTTGCGCATTCGCGCGGACGCCGCTTTGGCG
>CAZEYV010000069.1:0-3368 GCA_964516705.1 uncultured Chthoniobacter sp. | reverse complement strand
GTCAGCGCGGCGAAGCCGAGCAGCCACGGGCTGATGAAAAGCAGCCCCGTGCGCAGCCGTTCGTTTTCCCGTGCGGTCATGATTGCGACTGCCATTGCGCGAGGCGTTTGTCTTTCACGCGGTTCCAGCGCTCGGTCTTTTTGTCGAGGGCCCGCTGCTGGCGCTCCTGCAGGGCGGCGCGCGCCTCGTCGGGACCGAGGCGTCCGAGGAGGAGGAGGTTCATGTAGGTGGTGAGGTCGTTCGAGTATTGCAGGACGGTGGGCAGGGCGAGGATGGGGCGCACGTTCGGGCTGTTGGCCAGATCGATGAACGTCTGCAGATACGGGTGAGGGTGGTTTTCGACGAATCCCGGACTGACCTCGCGCAGCGGGGTGAACTTTTTCTGTCCGAGGCACAGCTTTTCCATGGCGGCCCGCGTCTGCGTGTAGGCGATGAACTCCATGGCCTCCTTGGGATGCCGCGCCCCGTTGGGAATGACGAGGACATCGCAATCGGCGATGGAAACCGGCGGGCCGGGCTGCGCGGCCGGCGTGGGGAACGGGGCCACGCCGTATTCGAAATCCGGCTCCGCGTATTGCCGGATGAAATTGTTCATCCACACGCCCTGCACGATCATGGCGACCTTGCCGTTGAAGAACGGGTTTTGCGGCGAGGCGAAGTTGCCGAAGGCGCCGCGCAACCGGTTCATGTCGTCGCCGCCGAAACGCTGCGGGTAAGTGGCCGCCCAGCGGAAGTGGTCGCGCGAGGGTTGTTCATCCAGCAGCAAGCGTCCGCCGCCGTCCCAGACCGGACCGCCGAACCAATTGCTGAAGTCGCGCGTCCACCAGCCGGGCTCCTGCGGCAGGTGGCCGATCTGCTCGAGCGATCCATCGGCACCGCGTCTGGTCAGGCGCTCGTTGAATTGCTCCAATTCCTCCAGGGTGCGCGGCGGTTGTTCCGGATCGAGACCCGCGTCGCGGAACATTTTCTTGTTCCAGTGCAAGGCGGTGACGGTCGGTGTGGTCGGCAAGGCCCAGAGGTGACCCTTCTGCGTGCACATCTGCCAATAGACCGGAATGTAGTGGTCCTCGCGCAGACCCGCTTCGCGCGCCAGTTTGTCGAGCGGCATGAGCGCGTTGTTTTCGACATAGGACGTGAGATACATGGCCCAAAGGCCGGCGATATCCGGCGGCACACCGCCCGCTGTGGCCAGCATCATTTTCTGGTCCATCCGGCTGACCGTGAGCATGCGGACGAAGATGCGGTCCTGCGACGCGTTGAAATCGTCGACCACGCCCTGCATGGCGTCGGCCTCGTGACCGGTCCACTTCTCCCAATACTCGACGACCACGCGTCCGTCCCCGCCGGGAGCCGCCAAGGCCGCGCCGCCAATCAGGTGGAGGAGAGCGAGGGCGGCGGCAAAGACGGGCATGCGAAAAGGGGGAAGTCGTAATTATACCGGTTGTTCCAGCAGGTGGTCGATCAAGTCTTTGAGCGGGAAGAGAAGGGAGAGTTTTCAGTGGTTCAGTGTTCAGGTTTCAGTGTTTGGCAAGAGACAGACGGGCGCGTCGGCCGGCTTGGCATTGCCGCGTTCCCGGCGATTTGCGGGACGCGTTGATACGGAGAGGCGGAACGGCAGGGTTCGTGAGCGCTTTGCGCTAGAGCGGTTTCAAAAAACATTTAGCCACGGATGGGGGAGGATAAGGGAGGATAAGCCGAAGAAAGTTGTGCCGGCTGACACCGGCGCAAAATCATCCTCCTCCATCTTCTTCTATCCGTGGCTATGCCTTTTCCGAAACCGCTCTAACCAAGCAGCATGCCGGGCGGAATATTTCCGTTTTGCGCACGGGGGCGCATCGCGGGCCTTGGCCCGGTGGGGGTTTGATTGTCTCGGGAGCCTACGGACCGAACATCACGTTCCGGTTGAGGATCTCGCCCTTCTTGATGGTCTTGGCACTGCCGTCAACCATGACAACATTAGCCCGGTCGCCGTGGCGGTAACGGATCCAGGGGCTGTTGCCTTTGTCCGAGTCAGGACCCAGGGCGATCGCCGTGTCCAACGAACCGCTGCCGCCGCGCCCGCCGCCGCGAAAAGCCGGGGGATTCTCGATCGAGTAGGGCGACCAGCCTTTGTTCCCGGGATTCTGGCAAACGTCGGCGCAGAGAATGACTTCGGAGGCACGGTTGACTTCATCCAAAGCCATCGCTTCACCCCCTTTGGGCATGAGGCCGCCGTGCATGCCGTAGGTCACAGCCACCTCGCTGCCGGTCGCGTTTTGCACCGGAACGGTGCAGCCCGGGCAGACGAAAATGCTTTTCTTGCTCTGATTGCCGGCCGAGGCGTAGGCGGAGATGGTTTTTGCCCACATGTCGGAAGGTCCCGAACCCGCATTGGGCAGGGTGTAATTGTTGTCGACGCTGTAGGCGATGGTGGCGATGCCGATCTGCCGGAGGTTGTTGAGGCAACCGGCCGACTTACCGCGGTCCAAGGCACTCCCGACGGCCGGAACGGCCAGGGCGGCCAGAAGCGCGATGATTGCAATGACGACAAGCAACTCGATCAGAGTAAAACCGGCGTGTTTGGGGGTGTTTTTCATGCTGGTTGGATCCTAAGTGGATGGAGGTTTGGGACAAGGCTTCTTTGCAGAGGTTTTTTGGTGAGCAATGGCCCGGAGGTCAGGGCTTCGCCGGAATCCGGCATTCCCTTGGCCCTCCGGGCTGTGCTTGGCGAGATCAAGGCGTGTAGGTGGTTTCCAGACGCAGGAATTTCTTGCCGCCCGTCGCCGGGGTCGTCGCCCTGCGTTGCTCGAGGACCGCGCCATTGGTTGGGATGGTACCCAGCGTGGTCACGGTGACATCAGCCGTGGTCCAAACACCAGAACCCAAGTTGGTCGACACTTGGGGGACATTGACCACATTGGAGTTGGTCCGGGTGTAGTAAGTGAGCGCCAGATGCTTGGTGCCACTGATGGTGGTCATTTCGCTGACCGGCAAGAGCGAGCGGGGGAGCGGATCGGCCCCGTTGCCACCGAAGGAGTAGCGGGTAATGTCCGTCAAACCGTCGGCTCCCACATCCGTCCCATTGTTCGGCATGACCACATTGACCGTGCGGTCGGCGTTGGCGGCGTTGCCCTTGCTGTCCGTCGCGGTGTAGCCGACCTGATAAGTCCCGGGCACGGAGGTGTCGACCGCGTTGCTCAGGACAACGGCCACATCGGCATTGTCACCGGCGTCGAAGGCGGAAGCTCCGGCGTCATTGTAGGTGCTGCCCCAGTTCACGGACACCGGGTTGTCGCCCGCCAGCGTGATGACCGGCGGGATGGTGTCTGCGCTAAGCACATCCTGGTAGACGCGCACGTAATCCACCTCGTAGGTGGCGCGGGTGAGGG
>CAZEYV010000068.1:0-10692 GCA_964516705.1 uncultured Chthoniobacter sp. | reverse complement strand
CGCCGCCGCCGCTTGGGCGCTTTACGTGCGGGCGGCATGGCGTATAGTGCGCGGTTTCAGCCGGCGTGGCGGAACTGGCAGACGCGACGGACTCAAAATCCGTTTCCCGCAAGGGAGTGTGGGTTCGACCCCCTCCGCCGGCAGGATTTTTGCGGAGAAGAGAAACGGCCGGCGCCGGGGACGGCGCCGCTACACGGGGTTAGGAAATGCCGGCGACCGCTTCGTCGACCGTCCCGAAGACGCGGAACATCTGGTCCAGGCCGGTCAGCCGGAAAAATTCGTCGATCTGGGGATTCAGGTTGGCCACGGCGAGTTTGCCGCCGCGCATCGACAAGGCTTGCGAGGGACGAATGAGCGAGCGGATACCGACGCTGGCGATGAAATCGACGCCGCCCATGTCGATGACCAACGCACGGCTGCCGTCATCGCCGGCGATTTCCATGGCCGCGGCATGCAGGGCGTCGGCGCTGGCCTGGTTGAGGCGGCCGGCGAGCGCGAGAATGGCGATGCCGTTCCGGTCGGAGCGGGTGATGTCCATCAGGCGGCTTTGGCCGCGGCGACGGCGGCTTCGCGGGAGTCGTGCACCGCGTAGGCGGTCATGAATTGGGCGATCTCGAAGAGTTCTTTGACCGCCGGTTGGAAGGAGCAGACGGAGAGCGTGCCGCCGTCGCGGCTCATGCGGCGGCCGGCGAGGAAGAATTCGCGGAAGCCGGCGCTGCTGACGTATTCGAGGTCGGCCAGGTCGATGACCAGATGCTTGGCTTTGGTTTTGTCCAACTCCCCGTTGAGGGCCGTTTTGAAACCGTTGTAGGTGTTGGTGTCGATGCGGCCGGAGGGGCAGGCGACGAGGACGTCGCCGTCGGTGGTGAAGGAGCATTGCATGACCGCGAATCTGAACCTCCCCCCACGCGGGCGGCAAGGTTTTTTCCGTCCGACGGCAGGGGCGCATTGCCGCGGAAGGGCCGGAGGGTTAAACAGAGTCCTCGTATGCGGCGGTTTTTCGGACTGAACACGGTGGCGAGGCAGCTGGCCTTCTGGACGGCTTTGCTGGCGGCGTCGGTGCTGGTGGCACTGTTGGTGCTCAACTACACCGCATCCCGCGATCTCATTTTGCGCCAGACCAACCAGGAGGCGCTCGTCGAGGTGGAGCTGCACGCCGTGGAAATCGACGGGCTCATCGGGCGTGTCGCGGCGGTTGTGACGGCCATGGCCAACCGCCAGGCGCTGCGCGGCACCGAGCCGGCACCCGACGTGCTCGACGAATTGCGCGGACTGCTCGACCGCTTTCCGCCGGAGGAAATCTTCGGCGCCTACTACACCTTCGAGGGCGTGGATCACCGCGACGCGAAGTCGATGCCGTGGGTCGATCGGCATTCCTATCCCGAACGCGTCATCAACCAGAATCCCTATGACGTCGATAAAGAGTCGACCGTGTGGTATTGGGGGCCGAAAAAAACGCGCCGGCTTTGTTACACCGAACCGTATTACGACGATGGCGGCTCCGATGTGACGATGTTCAGTGTCAACGCGCCGATCCTCGGCCGCGACGGCACGTTCCACGGCATCTCGGGGGTGGACATCACGCTGGACGATGTGCGCGAGATGATGCGCAAAGTCGACCTTCAGCTTTTGGGGGAAACCGAGGCGTCAGGGGACTTCGCCTACCTGCTCAGCGCGAAAGGGAGGGTCATCACGCATCCCGACGATTCGCTCATGATCGGTCAAGGCAACCCCGGGGCGGACGCGGCGGATCTGCCGGGCGGGGTGGCCATCATGGAGAAACCGCAAGGGTTCACGGCCTACGGTCAGGGCGCGGAGCGCCGGATTGTCTACTGGGCGACCGTGCCCTCGACCGGATGGAAAGTCGTGCTCGACGTGCCTTACACCGTGGTGACCGCGCCGGTGCGCGCCCTGGCGTGGCGCTCGTCCCTGGTGGGCGCGGGTGGGTTGTTCTTGCTGCTGGTCGCATCGACGTTGGTGGCACGGCGCGTGGCCGGCCCGCTCAAGGAACTCTCGGCGGCCGCGGCCGACTTGGAAGCCGGGCGTCACGAGACGGAGAAGCTCCTTCCGCTCCTGCGGCGCGGCGACGAGATCGGGGATCTTGGCCGCGCCTTCACGCGCATGGCGGACGAGATCCGTCAACGCGAAGCGAGCCTCGCCGCATGGAATGCCGATCTCGAGAAAACGGTCGCGGCCCGCACGTCGGAGTTGAAGTACGCGGTCGAGGAAGCGGAGGAAGCGCGCGAGCAGGCTCAGGAGGCGAGCAAGACGAAGAGCGCCTTCCTGGCCAACATGAGCCACGAGTTGCGCACGCCGATGAACGCCATCATCGGCTACAGCGAGATGCTCCTCGAGGAGGCGGAGGACACGGGGGAGAAATGGATGGAGTCCGATCTGCAAAAAATCCTCTCCTCGGCCAAGCACCTGCTGCAGTTGATCAACGACATCCTCGATCTTTCGAAGATCGAAGCCGGGCGCATGACGGTTTTTCTCGAACCGGTCGATGTCGCCCAGACGGCCAAGGACGTGGCCGCGACCATCGAGCCGCTGGTGGCCAAGAATGCCAACACCTTCGAGCTGAAGTGTCCGCCGGACGCCGGCTCGATGCGCACGGACCTGACCAAGTTGCGCCAGACGCTTTTCAATCTGTTGAGCAACGCCTGCAAATTCACCGAGAACGGAAAGGTGACGCTCGAGATCACGCGGCGCGCGGATCACATGGTGTCCTTCGCCGTGACCGACAGCGGCATCGGGATGACGCCGGAGCAGCAGGGGAAATTGTTCGGCGAATTCGTGCAGGCCGACGCCTCGACCACCCGCAAATACGGCGGGACCGGCCTCGGGTTGGCCATCAGCCGCAAATTCTGCCGCTTGCTCGGCGGTGACATCACGGTCGAGAGCACCCCGGGGCAAGGCAGCACTTTCACCGCCATCCTGCCGGTCGAGGCGAAGGAGCCCGCGCCGGAGCCGTCACCGGAACAAGCCGCCTCGCCCACCGCCCCGCCCGCGGCCGCCGTGGCGACGAAGCAAGATGTCCGGGGTACCTTGCTGGTCATCGACGACGATCCCGCCTCGCGTGACTTGCTCCAGCGCATGCTGGAGAAGGACGGCTACCTTGTGCGGTTGGCGGCCAACGGTCCGGACGGCATCGCCGCGGCCAAGGAACACAAGCCGGATCTCATCACGCTCGATGTCATGATGCCGAGCATGGACGGCTGGGCGGTGTTGGCCGCGCTGAAAACCGACCCGGCCACGGCCGACATCCCTGTGGTCATGCTGACCATGGTGGAAGACCGTCCGATGGGTTTTGCCCTCGGGGCGACCGACTACCTGACCAAGCCGGTGCAAAAATCGCGCGTGCTCGAGGCGGTCTCGCGCTGCGTGTCGCAAAAATCGGACGACATCCTCATCGTCGAGGACGAGGCGATGGCGGCGGATATCGTCATGCGCACGGTGCAGGCCGAAGGCCATCGTTGCCGCCACGCGCGCAACGGCCGCGAGGCGCTGGCCATGGTCCACGAATCGCGTCCGGCCCTCATCATTCTCGACCTCATGATGCCCGAGATGGACGGCTTCACTTTCCTCGACGCCCTGCGCGTCGAAGCCCCGGATTTCTCCGATATTCCCGTGGTGGTCCTGACCGCCAAGGACCTCACCCCGGCGGAGCGGGATCAGTTGGCCGGGCGTGTTATGGATACCTTGCGCAAAGGAGCCGGTCAGCGAGAGAATCTGCTCGAAATCGTCCACCGCCAACTCAACCATCCCTGATCCATGCCCAAGATCCTCATCGTCGAAGACAACGAAATGAACCGCGACATGCTTTCGCGCCGCCTCGAGCGCCGCGGGTTTGCCATCGTCATGGCGGTCGACGGCCAGCAGGGTGTCGACATGGCGCGGAGCGAAAAGCCCGATCTGATCCTCATGGACATGAGCCTGCCGGTGATGGACGGCTGGACGGCGACGCGGACGATCAAAGACGACGCCGAGATGGCCAAGATCCCGGTCATCGCGTTGACCGCGCACGCCATGGCGGGCGACCGCGAAAAGGCGATGGAGGCCGGGTGCGACGATTACGACACGAAACCGATCGAGCTGCCGCGTTTGCTCGAGAAGATCGGGAAATTTTTGCCCGATGTCTGATCCGGCCTCCACGGGCGAGGAAGCGGTGGCCGCGCTGCGCCACGACTTGCGCACCCCGCTCAACCAGATCATCGGCTATTCCGAATTGGTCGCGGAAGATCTCGAAGGGGATACGCACGCACGGACGCGGGAGGATCTGGAGAAAATCGGACGCGCGGCCCGCGGGTTGGCCGATCTGATCACGCGGGAGATCCAGCCGGGGCGGATTGCTTTGGTGGGTGAGCGGACGGAAACGGCCGGCGGCGGGGACGCCGCCGCTACAATATGTAGCGTCGCCGTCCCCGGCGACGAATCCGCGGAGTCAATCCCCGCAGCGATTGCCGCGAAAATCCTCATCGTCGATGACCAGGAAGAAAACTGCACGGTGCTGCAGCGGCGGTTGGAAAAGGAAGGGCACACTTGCGCGGCGGTTTATGACGGGGCGACGGCGCTGGAGCGGCTGGCCGCGGAGGATTTCGATCTCGTCCTGCTCGACATCATGATGCCGGGGATCGACGGACGCGAAGTGCTGCGGCGGATCAAGACGGACGAGAAGCTGCGCCACGTGCCGGTCATCATGATTTCCGCGCTCGACCAGATCGAAAGCGTGGTGGCCTGCATCGAGCAGGGGGCGGAGGATTATTTGCCCAAGCCTTTCAATCCGGTGTTGCTCCGTGCGCGCATCGGATCGTCGCTCGACCGCAAGCGACTGCGTGATGCCGAGCAGGCGGCGTTCGCCGCATTGCAGGAAAGCCAGAAAAAGCTGGCGGCCGAGCTGGCCGAGGCGGCGTCGTATGTGCAAAGCGTGCTGCCGGCCCCGATCAAAGACGGGCCGGTCGCTGCTTCGTGGCAGTTTCTTCCGTCTTCCTCGCTGGGTGGCGATGCGTTCGGTTACGGACCGGAGCGCGACGGCACCTTCGGCATTTGCCTGCTCGATGTCTGCGGGCACGGGGTGGGCGCGGCGCTGCTTTCCATCAGCGTGCTCAATGTCATCCGCGCGGAGTCCCTGCCCGGGGTGAATTTTTCCGATCCGGGCGAGGTGCTGGCCGGGCTCAATTCCGCTTTCCCCATGGAAAAGCACGGCGAGATGTTTTTCACGGCGTGGGCCGGCATATACGACCCGTCGACCCGCCGCATGCGCTTCGCGGCCGGCGGACATCCCCCGGCCATCATGGTCCTGCCCGACGGCACGACGGAGGTGCTGGCGGCCAAGGGCCCGGTCATCGGCGCGTGCGAAGGCATGAAGTTTCCTCCGCAGGAGACCGGCATCCCGGAGGGGGCGCGGCTGTTCGTCTTTAGCGACGGCGCTTACGAAATCCAGAAGCACGATGGTTCGATGATGTCGCACGATGACCTGCGGGTCTTGCTGGCCCGCGCCCCCCGCGGGAACGGGGCGGCTTGGACCATGGACCGGCTGCGCGAAATCAACAGCCAACCGGTCTTTGACGACGACGTGTCTCTGGTTGAACTGTCTTTCCCATGAAAACATCGGCTGATTTCCTTTCCGACCGCGCGGAGTTGCTGAAGATCGAGCCGTTCACGGCGGACTTCGCCGCGGCGGCGGGCGTCTCGGACAAAGACCTTTTCGCCCTGCAGATCGTGGTCGAGGAATTGGTGACCAATGTGGTCGACTACGGGCAGGTGCCGGCCGGCGAACACGCGGCACGGGTCGATCTCGAGGTGCAGGATGGTGTTCTCACGATCGTCATCACCGACCGCGGCAAGGAGTATAATCCGCTCTTGCGTGAAGATCCGGACGTCACCCTGCCGGCCGAGGAACGGCCCATCGGGGGACTCGGGGTGCATTTTTGCAAGAAGTTGACGGACAGCCAGGAATACGCGCGTCGCGACGGTTGCAATGTGCTGGTGTTGAGAAAGAATCTTTCGGCATGAAGCTCGTGGTGAGCGAGCAGGACGGGGTCCGGGTGGCGGCGCTCTGCGGACGGCTCGACGGATTCGGGGCCAAGGAGGCGGAAAAGCTGGTGGCCGGGGCTGAATTCGACGCGCCGCTGGTGCTCGATTGCACGGAGCTGACCTATTTGAGCAGCGCCGGCGTGCGCTTTCTCCTCACCGTGCAGAAGGCGGCGTCGGCCGGCGGCGCGGCTTTTGCCTTGTCGGCCTTGCAGCCCTTTTGCGTCTCGGTGCTTGAGATGTCGGGGCTGTCCGGGATGATTCCGGTCTACGCGTCGCCCGCCGAGGCGGTGCGCGCTTTGCGCGGGGGAAGTGCGGCGGCGGAAGGCGGCGAGCGTCACGACACGGCGGCGGGGACGTTTGTTTTCCACACGGTGGGGAGCGCGGCGGGGACCATCGATATTCTCGGCGATATCGCCAACGTGATCGAATGCGCGATCACCCCGGAGCTGGTCGCGGGCAAACCTTTCTTCGAAACGGAGTATTCGCTCGGGCTCGGGGCGCTGGGCGGTGCGCCGGAGGATTATTTGCCGGTCATGGGCGAGGCCATGATGGCGGCCGGCACGATGGTCTGGTTGCCGACCGACGGGAACGACACACCGGACTACATGATTCCGCGCAAAGCCTCGACCGCGGTCGTGCTGCATACCGGTTTCAATGCGAGCCTCCGCGGTGGCTTCAACGAGTTTGTCGAATTCACCGCCGCGTCCGGACGTCCGGCCAGTGTCCGCGAGATTTACCGTGCGCTCTTCGACTTGGCCAAGGAGCGGCGTCCGGATTACCGCGGCGTGCTCGGTCTGGCCATGCGGGCCGAGATCCACGAGGCCTTCGGGGCCGGCATTACCAAGTCGCCGTTGCTGGCCAATCGTCCGGCCAACGGCAAAATGATCACCGATGCGTCGAATTATGACGCGTGGTTCGAGTCGGACAAAACTCCGCGCCACCAGGGATCAACCGCGCTCATCTGCGGGGCGGGCGAGGACCTGACGGCGGATCTTTCCTCCATCGATCAAGACCTGCTGCGGCGGATGTTTTACATCAATCCCGCGAACAAAGCCTCGCAGAACGAGGTGCTACACAACCACGCGGTGTTTTTCTGCGCGGCTCCGTCGCCCGGCGGGACGCGCGACATGGACGTCGAGATGCGGCGCGTGGTGGACGAAGGGGAATTCGTCGACATGCGGCATTTGTTGGATCAGACGACGATGAAATCGGCATTGATTGCGGTGAGTTATGTGCAGGAGGTGCGGGAAGACACGAAGAAGGGCTGAGAGCAGAGACCTGAAAGCTGAGTGAAGGGGTGTGGCCGGCTGGGCCAGCCGGCCCTACCGAAGGAGTAACGGCCGGCGGCGGGGACGCCGTCGCTACAAGTCGGAGTGTGATGGCGTGCGGTAGAGGGTCACGGTGTGGCCGACGAGGAGGATTCGACGGGAATCGGTGCGGGTGGACAGTTCGGCGGCCAGGGTTTTGCGCTCGGATTTGTGATCGGTGAAGCGGACTTTGACCAAGCCGTGGTCGGCGAGGGCTTGGTCGAGGGCGGCGATCAGGGCGTCGGTGATGCCCTCGTGGCCGACGTGGACGACGGGTTTGAGTTTCTGGGAGCGGGCTTTGAGTTCGCGCAGGGTCGGTTCGTTCATGGGTGGAAGCGGAAGAGGGAATAGAAATCATCGGGGTCGGTGAAAAGGACTTCGCCGTCTTGGAATCCGGCGGCGCGCGCTGCGCTCAGATATTCCTCTTTGGACTCGGGTTTCTCCGAGGCGCGGACGTGTTCGCGCAGGGCGTCGCGGGTCGCGGAGGGGAAGGGATCGTAGGGCCCGTCCATCGCCGCCGCCCAGCGGATGACATAGCTCTCGCGATCTTCGCCGGATTGGAGGAACGGTTCAAAAAGGTAAAACATGCCGCCGGGTGCGGTGGCGCGGTGGAGATGAGTCATCATTTCGCGTTTGGTCTCGCCTTCGAGATGGTGGAGCGAAAGGCCGAGATAGATGACATCGAAGCTTTCTTTGTTTCGGCGCAGAAAATCGGTGAAGTCGGCTTCGTGCAGGGTACGCGGACATCCGAGTTCCGCGATTTTGTTGGCCGCGAGGGCCAGAGCGGGTGCGGAGAAGTCCACGCCGGTGTAGGAACTGACAGCGGTATCGCGCAGGGCGGCGGCGGTGAGGTCGGCGTCGCCGCAGGCCAGATCGAGGAAGGTGAAGGGTTCGTGGCGGGCGAGTAGTTCGCGGCGCAGGATGGCGCCGACCTCGCGATGGAAGAGCGTGTTGTGCTCGATGCAGAGGCGGTAGATTTCCCACTGCGAGAAGAAGGTGTGGACGGGATCAGACATGGCGGGCAAAGAGGTCGCCGGGTCGCGGGTCGCCGCGGCCGTGCCACCAGGCGGTGAGGATCATGTGCGGCAGGGTCAGGGCGCTCAAGCCCCAGAAGACGAGGCGGATCATGGCCTCGTTGAAGTTGATGGCGCGACCGAAAACGAACCACGCGAGGCCACCGAGGACCACGGCGGCCAGCGTGAAGGGCAGGCTTTCGACGAGGAGCCAGCGAAGTGCGCGCGGGGCGGCATCGGGGAAGCGGGCCGCACCGAGATCGGCGATATGACGGACGGAATGGACAAAGCAAAAATAGAGGAGAAAAGCGGCGAGCGGATGGAAGACGGCGAAGATGGCGGTGGTGAGGAGGAGTTCGGCCACGGCCGGGAGCCATCCGGGGGCGCGTTGGATGACGCGCCAAGCGAGGGCGAGGAGGAGACACGCGATCCAGAGCCACGTGGCGGGTGCGGTCACGACGGCCAGCGCGGCGTCGATGTTCGTGGTCGAGGTGGGCCCGACGAGGAGGGCGAAGAGGTCGCGGGTGGTTTGCGGATGAAAGACCAGCGGTGCGATGCCGGCGAAGCCTCCGCGGGCCACGACTTCCACCGCGCGTTGCGGTCCGTGGAGATCCTCGGTGTCGCCGAGGCCGAAATGGATCACGGCGATGGCGAGAAAGCCCAGCAGCGCGGCGACGGGCGCGGTGATCCAGACCGCGAGGACAGCGGCGGAGGCCACGAGGTAGACCGCGATAGCAGCAGTCAGAGCGATCCATGATCCGCGCGAGGCGCCTTGGACGAGGGCGAGGTCGAGGGCGCCATGGGGGAGTCCGAAAACCGCCACGGCGAGAGCCAGAATCGTCAGTTGCGCGGCGAGCGGTAGAGCCGGAATCAAGGGCGAAAGAGCCAAGGCGAGGGCGAGAAAGCCGACAACGAAACGCGTGTGACGGCGTTGGAAAGCGGGGAACCAGGTGCTCATCGCAGGGCGGAGGCGAGGAAGGGGACGGGTGGCAGGGCGCGCATGACTTGCAGAATATCCGTGGGGCGCGGTTCGGACTCAAGGAAGCGGACGAGGGCTTCGGGTGGAACGCGATCGAACATGCGGGTGAAAAATTCGGGGACGCGTTCGGGATGGCGGGCCATGACGCGGAGAAATACGCGGTCCATCCACGCGAGGAGCGGGGACTCGTGAGTGACGGCAGGATCGGGGCGATGGTGTTGCGACCAGTATTGTGTCATAGTTTCGCTGGCGCGCTGGATGCGGGAGAAGGCGTAGCCGGAGGATGCGCGGACGGCGCCGGCGGGGGTGCCCCAGGGGATGATGCGGTTTTTTGTTTTCACCGCAGAGGACGCAGATAGGGGGAGGCCCATGGGGAGGTTGCCTTCTTCGCGGTGGCGGATTTGCCATGCGGTATCGGAAAGATGGGTGCGCGCGTAGTGGAGGATTGCTTCGTCGGTGAAGTTTGGGATTTGGCCGTTGGGGATGAGCCAGGTGTCTTCGACGAGAGCGGTGTTTCGGTCGAGGGGGAGGACGTAAAAGAAGCGGATGCCGTCGGGACCGGCGGACTGGAAATCCATGAGGGTCACGGATTCGGGATCGAGGTTGGCTTCGGGGGAATGGAGTTCGAGTCCGCGGAAGATTTGGCGCCAAGGGGCGTTGTCGTTTTGCGGGGGGCGGTTGTCGAAGGTCCAGACGGCGGTGATTTGTTGTCCGTCGGAGAGATGGAGGGTGGTGTGGTCGGGGTGGTTCTCGATGGCGTTGACGAAGACACCGTGGAGGAAGGTGACGTGGGGGGAGGTGGTGAGTTTTGCCAACGCCACATCATAGAACCGGTCTGCAGGGATGCGGACGTAGGGCGTGCGGACTGTCGCCGCGGCGACAGTCCCTACCGCTGAGGTGCGGACAAGCCAGTGGTGCCAGCGGTGGGTGATGGCGGAATCGAAGGGGGTGTCGTGAAGTTTCCAATGGCACCAGGTGCGGTCGTGCGGGAATTCGGTGCGGGGGTCGATGAGGACGATGCGCGGTGGATTGGGGAGTCCGATCAAGCGGACGGCGAGGCTCAGTGCAGCGAGTCCGGCGCCGGCGAAGGCGATGTCGTATGTGGCGCCGCCGTCCCCGGCGGCGGTGCGGGGCGATTCGGCGCCGGGGATGGCGCCGCTACAGGGGGATGTCATGGATGGATGCCAACGAGGTTGTCGAGATGGCGGTGAAGGTTGGCATCGTGCGGCGGGACGGGCGTGGTCCATGGGGAGGATTGCACGAATGCTTGGACAACGAGGACTGCTTTGCGCGTGGTGGGGACAATGACTCGGTCCTGAGTGCGGTGCGGTCCTTGGCGGCGGAGTTCTTTGCCGATTTC
>CAZEYV010000067.1:0-18212 GCA_964516705.1 uncultured Chthoniobacter sp. | reverse complement strand
CTCTCCCGGTGGCATCGGCCGGATGCCGATGCCACTTTCCATCCCAACCCATCCGTGCCATCCGTGAAATCCGTGGTTAAAATCCCCCGCCATGATCCTCGAACTCATCGAACGCCTCACGGAGGAAGCGACCAAGCGCAAATTGGATTTTCTCGTCATCGGCGGCCATGCGGTCATCAGTTTGGGTCACCAACGCATGACCATGGACCTCGACTTTCTCGTGCTCTCCTCCAACAAATCCGGATGGGAGGAATTGCTCGGCCATTACGGATACCGCTGCTTCACCGAGGGCAACGCTTTCGCCCAATTCGAGGGGGAAATCGGCTGGCCCCGCATCGACTTGATGTTGGTCGATGATGCCACGTTCGCCAAATTGCACGCGGATTCCGTTGTCACTCAAGGCAAGCGCACGCCCTCGCCACAGCACATGGTCGCGTTGAAGCTTCATGCCTCGCGAAGCAGCGAACGTGATCCGCAAAAAGCCGGTCAAGACTGGCTCGATATCCGGAAACTCATCGAACTCCACGGACTCGACCCGAACGAAGAAACCTTCGCTTCTCTGATCCGCCGTTACGGAGGAGACGAAGCGCTGGAGCGCATCCGCCAGATGTGCCAAAATTGACCATGCTCAGACCCGAAGACGACTTCGAACTCCCGGTCTTCGACCGCCCCATGCAGGACCCGCCCAGCAAGGTCCCCTACGAAGTGGCCGTGCGCGCCTTCGAAGAAATCATCGTCGCCCTGAAACTCCGGGAAAAAACCCCGCGCGTCGCCGAAGACATCCCCGAGTTCAAAATGTAGCGCATCCTCCGGTGATGTAGCGGCGGTCAGCCGAGCAGAGCGAGAGAGGCTGAAGCAAAGCGAAGCCAACTGATATGACCGTCGGTGCTTTTCCCCTTCATGCTCCGGCGGTCACAGACCGCCGCTCCAACCCACCCAAGCCTTATGCTCAGGTCTCAGCACATTCCCCGTGCGATCCTCGGATCCCGACACTCTCCGCTCCCGCCTTGCGCCCGCCCCGGGCCGCGGCATGATGCCGCCATGGAAGATTTGGACGAAGCCGCCGCCATGCTCGGAGTGGATGCAAAATTTTTGCAACCCTTCGAGGCCGCCGACCCTTTCCATGACGACGCGCCGCTGCAGGGCTTTCTCTGCCAGCGGCCGGACCACCGCTACGGCGCGCTGGCCTTGCTCCGGGTCGACGGACACCGCGTGCCGCAGGTCATCTACGCGACACCGAAGCTGCACTACCCGTTCGGCAAAGACGGCAGTTTCCACTTTCCGCCCATCGCCACGGCGCACATCCATGAGAAACTGGACGGCACCAATGTGCTGGCCTACCACTACACCGACGTGCGCGGCGAGCGACGCCTCACTTACAAGCTCCGGTTGTCCGCGGTCCTGCGCAACAGCAAGTGGGGTCCCTTCCTCGATTACTGGCGCGAGCTGACGGCGCGCCACCCCGACCTGCCCGGACTGTCCGCGGCCAACGGATGTCATTTGAGCTTCGAGATGTATGGAGCGCGCAACACCCACCTCATCGCCTACGACGAACCGCTGGCCGCGGCGGTGCTCTTCGGCGTCGATGCGCATACCGCCGCCCCCATCCCGCCATCGCGGCTCGACACCGGCAGTGTCCCGGTCGCCCCGCTGCTGGCCGAACTACGCGCCGGCGACGACCCGGTTGCGCGGTTCGCCGCTTTGCGGGCGGAATTGGAAAGCGGGAACGCGGCGACCGCGGATGACAAAATCCGCGGGTCAGAGGGCGCGGTTTGGTTTGTCACCGAGCCCGGCGGCCGCGTCACTTTGTGGAAATGCAAGCCGGAGAGCGTGGAGGCAATCCACTGGGCAGCCGGCATCAACAAGGTCGCGGTCATTGCCACCTGCTGGAATGCGCTGGAGACCGCCGACGAGCTGACCTACGAAGCCCTGCTGCCGCTCCTCCTCGAGGAATACCAGGCCGACGACATCGAAAAATTCCGGCCGAACATCGAGGACGCCATCCGTCAGGTGCGCGCCGAACAGGAATTCCGTGACCGCGTGCGCGCGGCCTACGAGGAACTGGCCGCCGCCGGACTGTCCATCGCCCGCGACAAAGCCGCCGTGATGCGCGCCCTCTCGCCGAAATTCCGCCGCGACGAAATGGGCCGCGTCTATGCGGCTATCCTCACGTTCGCAGGATAGCGCCCGCGCATAGCCCGCAGTTCAGACCCAACACGAAAGGGATCTGGACTATCGAACAGCATTCCAAAGGTAGGGACACGCGGCCGCGTGTCCGTTGGAAACAGGGCGGACGAGCGGGCCGCTCGTCCCTACCCTAGGAAGCAAAGTTCACAACCTTTTCAAGTTTGGGATCACAGCAAAATCCCCTCGGGCGTGAGATCAAAATGTAGCCGCGGTCAGTGACCGTCGGTGCCTATCTCCTTCATGCTCCGGCGGTCGCAGACCGCCGCTACACCTCACTCAAGCCTCAAACTCAGGCCTCAGCCCTGCTTCGTTCACCGCTTTGGCTCGTACGCCAAATTCGGACTGAGCCACTTTTCCACTTCGGCTACGCCCATCCCCTTCCGATTCGCGTAGTCTTCCACTTGGTCGCGCTGGATTTTTCCGACCGCGAAATATTTCGCCTCGGGGTGGGCGAAGTAGAGGCCGCTGACCGAGCTGGCCGGCATCATGGCGAGGCTTTCGGTCAGTTTGACGCCCGTGTGGTTGGTGCTATCGAGCAGGTCGAACAATGTCCATTTCTCCGTGTGATCGGGACACGCCGGGTAGCCCGGGGCCGGACGGATGCCGCGGTATTTTTCGCGGATGAGGTCTTCGTTGCTCAGCGTCTCGTCCTTTCCGTAACCCCAAAGGTCGCGCACTTCTTTGTGCATGCGCTCGGCGAAGGCTTCGGCCAGGCGATCGGCCAAGGCTTTGAGCAGGATGGCGCTGTAGTCGTCGTGCGCGGCTTCAAAGGCCTTGGCCCGTTCCTCGACACCGATGCCGGCGGTGACGGTGAATCCGCCGCAGTAGTCGATGCGGCCGCTGTTCTTCGGCGCGATGAAGTCGGACAGCGCGTAATTCGGCTGGCCGGACGATTTGTCCAGCTGCTGACGCAGGGTGTGGAAAGTTTTCAAGACCTTCGAGCGGTCGGCGTCGGCGTAGATCTCGATGTCATCACCCACCGCATTGGCCGGGACGATTCCGCAGACCCCCTTGGCCGTGATCCATTTCTCCTTCACCATCTTGTCGAGCATGGTGCGCGCATCGGCATAGAGCTCGGTGGCTTGTTGTCCGACCACTTCGTCCTCGAGGATGGCCGGGAAACGTCCGCGCAACTCCCACGCGTGGAAGAATGGCGACCAGTCGATGTATTCGGCCAACTCGGCCAACGGGAAATCGTCGAAGACTTTCACCCCGGTGAAGGAGGGCGCGTCGATCTGTTCCTTCGACCAATCGGGCGAAAAGCGGCGTTTACGCGCTTCGTCGATGGTTACGAGCTTGGTATCGCGTTGCTTGGCCGCGAATTCGTTGCGCAGGCGCTCATAGTCGGAGGCCAGATCGGCGGCGAATTTCGGACGCGTCTCCGGGTTGAGCAATTGCGAGACGACCCCGACGACGCGCGAGGCATCGGTCACATGGACCACTTCCTTGTCGTAATGCGGGGCGATCTTCACCGCGCTGTGCGCCCGGCTCGTCGTGGCTCCGCCGATCATGAGCGGGAGATCGAAACCCTCGCGCTTCATCTCGGCGGCGACATGCATCATTTCGTCGAGGGACGGCGTGATCAGTCCGCTCAAACCGATGACATCGACCCCGTGGGCCTTGGCCTCGGCGAGAATTTTCTCGCAGGGCACCATGACCCCGAGATCGATCACTTCGTAGCTGTTGCAGGCCAGCACGACGCCGACGATGTTCTTGCCGATGTCGTGGACATCGCCTTTGACCGTGGCCATGAGGACCTTGCCCTGCGCCCGGGCGTTGGGGTTGGCCGCGCGCTCGCGTTCCATGTAAGGCGTGAGCCAGGCCACGGAACGCTTCATGACCCGCGCACTCTTGACCACCTGAGGGAGGAACATTTTTCCTTCGCCGAAAAGATCGCCGACGATGCGCATGCCATTCATCAACGGACCTTCGATCACGTCGAGCGGACGCGGATATTTCTGCCGCGCTTCTTCGGTGTCTTCGTCGACGTGGTCGACGATGCCCCGGATCAAGGCATGGGCCAGCCGCTCTTCGACCGGCGCCTCGCGCCATTTGGTGTCCTTCTCGACCGCGGCCTTGCCCTTGCCTTTGACCGTCTCGGCAAAAGTGACCAAGCGCTCCGTGGAATCCGGGCGGCGGTTGAGCAGCACGTCTTCGATCAGTTCGAGCAAATCCGGCGGGATCTCGGCGTAAACGCCGAGCTGTCCGGCATTGACGATACCCATGTCGAGGCCAGCCTTGATCGCGTGGTAGAGGAACGCGGTGTGCATGGCCTCGCGGACCGGATTGTTGCCGCGGAAGCTGAAGGAAATATTGCTCCCCCCGCCGCTGACCCGCGCGTAGGGCAGGTTTTCTTTGATCCAGCGCGTGGCCTCGATGAAATCGACGGCGTAATTGTTGTGCTCCTCGATGCCCGTGGCAACGGTGAGGATGTTCGGGTCGAAAATGATGTCTTCCGCGGGGAAGCCGACTTCCTCGACGAGGATCCGGTAAGCGCGGCCGCAGATTTCTTTGCGGCGCTCGAAGTTGTCGGCCTGACCTTTTTCGTCGAAGGCCATGACAATCACCGCCGCGCCATAACGCAGCACCTGACGGGCCTGCTCCTTGAATTTCTCCTCGCCCTCCTTGAGCGAAATCGAGTTCACCACGCACTTGCCTTGCACGCAGCGCAGACCGGCTTCGATCACCTCGAATTTCGAGGAGTCGATCATGATCGGGACCTTGGAAATATCCGGCTCGCTGGCGACCAGTTGGAGGAATTTGGTCATGGCCGCTGCGCCATCAAGCATCCCCTCGTCCATGTTGATGTCGATGATCTGGGCTCCGGCCTCAACCTGCTGACGGGCCACGGCGAGGGCCTCGTCGTATTCGTTGCCGAGGATGAGTTTGGCAAACTTGGGCGAGCCGGTAACGTTGGTGCGCTCGCCGACGTTGATGAAAGGGATTTCCGGACGCGCCGTGAAGGGTTCGAGTCCGCTCAGACGCAGGGTGCGCGTGCGCTCCGGCAGACGACGCGGCTTGAGATCCTTGGTCGCCGCGACGATGGCCGCAATGTGGTCCGGCGTCGTGCCGCAGCAACCGCCGATGATGTTTAGCCAGCCCTGCTCGGCCCAGTCGCGGAGTTGCGGGGCGAGCGACTCGGGCGTTTCGGGGAATCCGGTGGGCGAGAGCGGGTCGGGCAGGCCGGCGTTCGGGTAGGTGCTGACGTGAAACGGCGCCAGATGCGCCAGTTCCTCGATGTAAGGCCGCATTTCCTTGGGTCCGAGGGCGCAGTTGAGGCCGACGCTGAGCAGCGGAAAGTGCGCGATGGAATTGAGGAACGCCTCGGTCGTCTGCCCGGTCAAGGTGCGCCCGCTCAAATCGGTGATCGTGCCGGACACCATGACGGGAAGGCTGATCTTTTTGTCGGCGAAGTATTGCGCGATGGCATAGAGCGCCGCTTTGCAATTGAGCGTGTCGAAAACCGTCTCAACGAGGAGCACGTCCACCCCGCCGGCGACCAGTTTGTCCACCTGGTCGCGGTAAGCCGCGGCCACCTGCTGGAAGGTCACCTCGCGCGCGCCCGGATCGTTGACGTCGCGGGAAATGGTCAGGGTCTTGCTCATCGGGCCGACCGCGCCGGCGACAAAGATCCGGCGATCCTTGCAGGCGTCCGCCGCCTCCCGGGCCAACTTGGCCGCCGCGAGGTTCAAGTCGGGCACGATTTCCTCCATCCCGTAATCGGCTTGGGAAATTGTCGTGCTGTTGAAGGTGTTCGTCTCGATGAGGTCCGAGCCGGCCGCGATGTATTGCTCGTGGATGCCGCGGATGATGTCCGGTTGGGTGAGGACGAGCAGGTCGTTGTTGCCTTTGACGTCGCTCGGCCAATCCTTGAAGCGCTCCCCGCGGTAAGCCGCCTCATCCAGCTTGTGCTGCTGGATCATCGTGCCCATCGCGCCGTCCAAATAAACGATGCGCTCGGCCAGGAGAGCCTGCAAAGCCTGTGCGGTATCCGTTTTACCCATCGGAAGTATTACGCCTGCGGGGCCGCGATGGTGCTCTCGGCCCGGCGCGCCTCGAGCCAGAGGACGTCGGAGAGACGGTTCAAAGAGTGCAGCATGAGATCGGCCCGCTCCGGATTGAGCAACTTGGCATCGCGCACGCCGAGCAGCCCGAGTTCCGCGTCACGGCAGGCCGTGCGCGCGCAATCGATGGCCGCCGCGGGCAGATTGCCACCCGGCGTGGCCCAGCCCTTGTAGGTGAACCCTTCGGACTCGAGACGGGCCACGCGGGCGTCGAGCACGCCGAGCAGGGCGTGGTCGAAATTCGGCATGCCGCTCGAGGCGTAGCGCTCCCAATCCTCCGGCGCCACCGCCACCTCGCCCATCAGATTGACCAGATTGCGCTGCACCTGCTCGATGAAGGAACGGGCCTCGGTTTCGTCCGGCGGCAGGCAAGCCTTGGCCATGCCGAGGCGGACATTGAGCTCATCCACCCGGCCGTTGGCCACGATGCGGATATCGGTTTTCGGGACCCGCCGGCCGAAGAGCAGGGAGGTCGTTCCGTCATCCCCGGTTTTGGTCGCAATGCTGTTCACTGTTTCATTAAATACCTGAGGATCATCCAAAAGCAACCCATCAAAATATCATGATATGTGGATATGTTCCTCTCGGGCGGAGGAAAGTTGTTGCCCTCAGGACCTTGCGGAGATAGACAACAGGGCCATTTTTTCGCGAAAGGAAAGAAAGCATGAACGTTTTGGACAAAATCGAGGCCGAGCAACTGAAGAAAGAAGTCACCCCGTTCGCCGTGGGCGACACCATCAAAGTGCACACGCGCGTCATTGAAGGCGACAAAGAGCGTATCCAGATTTACGCCGGCATCGTCATCGGGCGCAAAGGCACCGGGGTGAACGCGAATTTCACCGTGCGCCGCGTCTCCTACGGCGAGGGCGTCGAACGCGTTTTCCCCCTGCACTCCCCGCGGATCGCCAAGATCGAGGTGGAGAAGCGGGGAGCCGTCCGCCGCGCCAAACTCAACTACCTCCGCAGCCGCAAAGGCAAATCCGCCACCACGGTGAAGGAAAAAGCCCGCGCCAGCGCAGCCGCGGCGTAAGCTTTTTCCGGGCCTCCCCATGGCCTGCGACTTTTCCCGCGAGCGTGCCCTGCGCGCTCGCGGGATTTTTTTGGTCGCGGGGGTCGATGAAGCCGGACGCGGTCCGCTCGCCGGCCCCGTGGTCGCCGCCGCAGTCATCTTGCCGGATGACTGCACGCTCGAGGGCCTGGATGATTCGAAGAAATTGAGCGCCAAAAAACGCGAGTATTTCCATGCCATGCTCACCGTCCGCGCCGACATCCATTGGGGCATCGGCCAAGCGGAGGTGGCCGAAATCGACCGCCTCAACATCCTCCGCGCCACGCATCTCGCCATGGCCCGTGCCGTGGCGGCCCTGCCGCGCAAACCCGACCATGCGCTGGTCGACGGCCTCCCGGTGCGCGGGCTTACCGTCCCGCACACCACACTGGTGGCCGGCGACACGCTCAGCCTGAGCATCGCCGCGGCCAGCATCATGGCCAAAGTGACCCGCGACCGCCTCATGACCGCACTTGACGCGCAGTATCCGCAGTATGGCTTCGCCCGCCACAAAGGCTATGGTGTCCGCGAGCACCTCGAAGCCCTCCGATCCCATGGCCCCAGCCCCGTCCATCGCCGGTCTTTTCAACCGGTGGCGCAATCGCAGTTCGCGGTCTAAGCCCCTGCCCCGCCACGTCGTCTTCGGGCAGTGGGGCGAACGTCAGGCGGAGCGCTACCTCCGCCGCCACGGCTACCGTATCCTCTACCGCAATTTCGTCCCGCCCGGGGGCGGTGAAGTCGACCTCGTCTGCCGCGACAAAAAGGAGGAGACCCTCGTCTTCGTCGAAGTGAAACCCCGGGCCAGCGAGGAACGCGGACGCCCCGCCGATGCCGTCGACTATGACAAACAACGCCGCGTGGCCAGAGGCGCCATGGCTTGGCTCCGCCTCCTCAACTACCCCGACATCCGCTTCCGCTTCGACATCGTCGAAGTCCTCGCCACGAGCAAGGACGCCCCCGAGATCACCCTCATCCGCAACGCCTTTCCGCTGCCGGAATACTACGTCTACTGAAGTCTACAACGTCGAACCGGCTTGCGAACCCGAAGCTGGAAGCTAAGGTAATCCGAATGGACAGCAGCCTGCTTGAGGACCTGATCAAAGAGAACAAGCCTTTCCAGATAGAGACGGCTTCCGGGCGGATTTTCGACGTCCCGCATCGCGACTTCATCAGTTTCTCCCGCAAAAAGACCGCAGTCATTATCTCCTACGAAAAAGACGGCGAAGACCACATTGCCATTGTTCCACTGTTGACGGTCACGTCGACCATGGCCAAAGCGGCCTGATCATTTCCTGTAGCGTCGCCGTCCCCGGCGACGGCCGTTCATCGAGAAAAACCGGCGGCGCGGACGCCGCTACACTACAATCACACTGAACCTCATTCCCTCTGTGCTCTCCGCGCTCCGTGTGGTTAAATCGGCTCTCATCGCATGAAACGCATTCTTTCCGGCATCCAACCCTCCGGCGCGCTGCACTTGGGCAATTACCTCGGCATGATGCGCCCCGCGGTCGAGTTGCAGCATGAGGGCGAGGCCCTGTACTTCATCGCCGACCTGCACGCCCTCACCTCGCTGCATGATGCGGAGGCGTTGCGCCGTTATTCGCGCGACGTCGCCCTCGATTTTCTGGCCTGCGGACTCGATCCGGCGAAAGCTTTTCTCTTCCGCCAATCGGATGTCCCCAAGGTCCCGCTGCTCACCTGGATTCTCAGCACGGTGACTCCGATGGGACTGCTCGAGCGTTGCCACTCCTACAAGGACAAGATCGCCCACGGCATCGCGCCATCGCACGCGCTGTTCAGTTATCCCGTGCTCATGGCGGCGGACATTCTCATCTACGACAGCGACATCGTCCCGGTCGGCAAGGACCAGAAACAGCACCTCGAAGTCACGCGCGACATCGCGGTCAAGATGAACGAAACCTTCGGCCCGGTCTTCAAACTGCCCGAGCCATCGATCCGCGAGGACGCCGCCCTCGTCCCCGGCACGGATGGCGCGAAGATGAGCAAGAGCTACCACAACACGATCGAGATCTTCGCTGACGAGAAGACGATGAAGAAAAAGATCATGGGGATCGTGACGGATTCCACGCCGGTCGAAGCGCCCAAAGATCCGGAGAACAATGCCATCTACCAGCTCTACAAGCTTTTCGCCCCGTCCGGCGAAGCTGCGGCCATGGCGGACAAGTTCCGCGCCGGCGGCACCGGTTACGGTGACTTCAAGAAGCAACTCTTCGCCACCGTCTGGGAATACTTCGCCCCCATGCGCGCCAAACGCGCCGAGCTGGCCGCCGATGCGGGTCACGTGGACGGCATCCTGCGCCGTGGTGCGGAGCATGCCAATGCCCTGGCGGACGGCGTCATGGCCCGGGTGGAAAAAGCGGTCGGCCTGCGCGCATGACTGCCTACGCATGGCTGGCTGGTGCATGGGTCGCCGTCCTTTGGTTTTTCACCTTCGGCGTGGCGCGTGTGCTTTTCGCGGTGTTTCCGCGCGAGCGGGCGGGAGAAGTGACCACCGCACTTTTCCCGGCCTACTTCATCGCCGCCATCACGCTCGGTGTGTTGGCCAGCGCGGTGCTCTGGTTCCGCCGGCGCGCACCGCGCGACAATTACGCCTTCGCCCTCCAGGTCCTCGCCCTTGCCGCGTTGGTCGTGATCCCGCTTTTCCTCCGACCGGCCATCGCGGCCCATGCGCCCGGCACCCCGGACTTCGCCCGACTGCACGGAATTTCCATGGCCCTGAACCTTTTCTCCTTGATCGCCGTTCCGCTCGCTTCTTTAGTGGTCCTGCGGAGCAGCAAGGAGTGAATGGCATGAACGACGATTATTCGCGGAGTCCGGACCGGGTTTTGGCCTCGGAAAAAGTTGTGGCGGGGCGGAAAATTTTCTTCCTCGATTACAAAGAGAACAATCGCGGCCGCGTGTTGAAGATCACCGAGGACGTCAGCGGCCGCCGCGACACCATCATGGTGCCCGACGAGGCCCTGGACGACTTCGCCGATGCCCTGGAGCGGATCCTGAACATCGATGCGGAAGGCGCGTCGCCAGAGGACGCCTGAGCCGGCGTAATTATCATCATACCCTCTGCAGGGTATTTTGGCACTTCGCCCTCGCCAGACCGTGATGCTGTGGATTATGGTGACCGCTCATGGATCAAATCATCAAAACCCTTAGTCAAAACCTCGGCCTGCCCGAATCTGCCATTCGTGCCGGCGTGGGTATCCTCCTCAACTTCGTGAAACAAAAGTCGGCCGCTTCCGGCAATCCGGCCTTCACCGCGTTGCTCGGCCTCCTCCCCGGCGCCTCGGAACTGATGACGTCCGCCCCCGCGGGCGGCGAATCGTCCGGCGGCGGTGTCGGCGGCCTTCTGGCCAAAGCCGGCAGCCTGCTCGGCGGCAACCTCGGCGACGCCGCGGCGGCCCTCGGCGCGCTGCAAAGCGCGGGCATTCCGATGGACAAAGCCGGCGAACTGGCCAGCGGTTTCTTCGGCGAAGCCAAAAGCGTGGCCGGTGATGATGCCGTCAATGCCGTCCTGAAAAATCTCCCGGCCATCGCCTCGATGTTCACCGGAAAATAAACCGACCAACCATCCGCATAAAAACACCCATGGGAATCCTAGGAACCATCATCAACAAAGTCTTCGGCGGCAAAAAGGAAGCTGCCGCAGCACCCGCCTCCGCAACCGCTCCGGCCGAGGAAGTCATCGAAACTGTCGTCGCCGCCACGCCCGCCGTGCCGGCCGATTTCGACGTCTCCGGCTACCTCAACGAACTCCGCGGCCAGACCGCGGAGAAACTCGATTGGACCGTTTCCATCGTCGACCTGATGAAACTCGTCGGCATGGACAGCAGCCTGACGGCCCGCAAAGAGCTGGCCAAGGAGTTGGGCTACGGCGAGGACATGAAAGACTCGGCCAAGATGAACATCTGGCTCCACAAGCAGGTCATGCAGCAGATCGCCAAGCACGGCGGCAAACTGCCCGCCGAACTGATCGCCTGACACCTCCGGGTATAACCGTTCACACAAAAAAACCGCCGCATCCGCGGCGGTTTTTTTTGTCTGGCTCAGACCAGCCCCAACTTCATACGCCCCGCTTCGGTGATCATTCCCTGGTTCCACGGCGGGGACCAGACGAGGTCGACTTCGGCGCTTTCCACGCCGGGGACGGTGAGAATGCGGCTGCGGGCGTCGGCCGCGATGGTCGGACCCATGCCGCAACCCGGCGCGGTGAGGGTCATCTTGACGTTCACCGTCGTGCCGCCGGATTCGCTTTTGCCGAGGATCAGGTCGTAAACCAAACCGAGGTCGACGATGTTGACCGGAATTTCCGGGTCATAGACGTTCTTCAACTGCACCCAGACATCGTCCTCCTTGACCTCGCCGCCCGCGCCGGTCGACGCGACCGGGGCAACAGCTTCTTTCTTTTCGACCTCGAGGCCGAGGGCATCGGCATCCGTCTCGGCAATGCGGGCCAAACCGGTCTGCGTGGCCACGGTGTAGGTTCCGCCGAGGGACTGCGTGACGATGACCGGACTCCCGGCCGGCAGGCTCGACTCCTCGCCGCTCGGGATGAGGATCACTTTGCAGTCGCGGGTCAGGGTGATTTCACGATTTGTCATCAGAGAAAAAATAACCCCCACCGGCCGCGAATCCAATCAAATGGTTCCCCCCGCCCCCGCCCCGGTGTAACTTGGCCGTTTTATGCGCTGGCAAACCCTCTGGCAGGCCAAGTGGATCCTGCTCGTCCTTGTTCTCGCGTCCGCGGTCGCGTGGCGGCTGACACCTTGGTTAACCCTCCTGCCGGCCGCGCTCTTGGTCTTCACCTTGTATTTTTTCCGCGATCCGCGGCGTCAGATTCCGACGGGGAAAGACCTCGTGGTTTCGCCGGCCGATGGACGCGTGACCGATATCGAGGTTCTGGAGGAAAACGAGGTCACGGGGCAAACCATGCGCCGGGTGGGAATTTTTCTGTCCGTCTTCGACGTCCACGTCAACCGGGCTCCGGCCGAAGGCCGTGTGGTCTACACCGCGGCGCATGACGGCACTTACCATGACGCGCGCAGTCCGATGGCTTCGACCCACAACGCCGCGCGCACGTGGGGTTTCGATTGCGACGGAACCACGCTCGTGGTCCGGCAAATCACCGGCGCCATCGCCCGCCGCATCGTGCCTTGGGCCCTGCTCGGCGACCGGCTCGCGCGCGGACAGCATTTCGGGATGATCCGCTTCGGATCGCGCACGGAAATCTACCTCCCGCTCGACGCCAAGGTGTCGGTCTCCGTCGGTCAGCACGTGCACGGCGGCGAGACCGTCATCGGGCAACTCCGGGCCGCGGCCAAGCTCGCGGCTCCCGCTATCCCTAAGGAGGTGTCCGCATGAAGGACGACAACGACGGCGCGAGAATTTACCTCCTGCCGAACCTCATGACAGCGGGGAATCTGTTCTGCGGGTTCGCCGCGGTGCTCAACATCCTCGACGCCGTCATTCAGATGAATGCCGGCCAGAATCCCGCGGGCCAGATCCACACCGCGATCTGGTTCATCCTCGGCGCCTGTGTTTTCGATCTGCTCGACGGGCGCCTCGCGCGCCTCGGGGGAAACGAGAGTGCGTTCGGGCGCGAGTTCGACTCCCTGGCCGACATCGTTTCCTTCGGCGTGGCCCCCGCGCTGCTGACCTTCCACATCGTGCTCCGCGACTTCGACCGCTACGGCATGCTCATCGCCTTCGTCTACCTCGCCTGCGGCGCGTTGCGCCTTGCGCGGTTCAATTGCGTGGCCGCCCAGCGCGGCGAGGAAGCGGCGCACAAGGACTTCGAAGGCTTCCCCATCCCGGCGGCGGCCGGTCTCATCGCTTCGCTCACGCTGTTCATGCTCTGGCTCGATGCCGGGCAGAAAACCATCGGCCCGTGGAAGTTCGCCCTGCCGCCGCTCATGCTCTTCCTCTCCTTCATGATGTTCAGCCGGGTGCGCTACCCGAGCTTCAAGGCGGTCAACTGGCGCACGCGCCGCTCGATCCCGAAATTCATCGCCATCATCGTCGTGCTCATCTTCACCGTGATGAACTACGAATGGATGCCGGCCATGATCTTCATCAGCTACCTGCTCTACGGCCTGGCCCGCCCGCTCATCTCGCAGTCATGGCGCCAGGAAATCGAGTCGGAGCTGGGCGAGGACGAGGAAACAACCGCGGAAAATCGCGGGGTCTAGAAAAACCGGGCGGAGGCTCGGAAACCGTCGCGGCCATAGTCCGGAGAAGTGGCCCCACCGCTTGCGTTTGCGGGGATCATATTCTTAACTGGAGACATGGCAGTCACGGCCTACAGATATATCGTCTCCGAAAACAGCGTCCGAGGCGGTCACGCCCGCGTGGAGGGGACACGCATCGGTGTGCATGATGTCGTGGCCTATTTCCTCCTTGGTTCGCATATCGAGGAGGTGGAGGCCCGCTTTCCCGATTTGAGCAGAGCGCAAATCTACGAGTGTCTCGCCTACTACGAGGATCACCGCTCCGAGATCGAAGCGCTCGCGCTACCGCAGACTGAAAAGCCTGCTACGTGAGGTTTTTCCTCGATCACGACGTGCCTCGCCATCTGGCGGACGTGTTGCGTCGCCACGGTCATCTTGTCGAGTCGGCTCCCGAAGTCATGTCACCCGACTCCCGGGACGAAGAGGTCTTTGCCTACGCGGTCGAACAAGAAGCCATCATGCTGACATGCAACCGGAATGATTTTCTCGCGCTGGCCGCGAAGGGTCCGCATCCCGGCCTGATCGTGTTGATCCGGCGACGTTCCGCGCTTTCCGAGGCCGGGCGCACTTGCTCGAATTGCTGGCCAAAGCCGGGGCCCCGGGATTGGACGGAAATATCAACTTCGCGTGAGAAATCCAGCAGGCGCGAGGCGGTGGTTGCACCGCGCGGTTGTGGATGCGGAAGATTCTCAAGCAGTGCTTCAATACCACGCCTGATCGCACCGGAAGCGCCGGCCGCACACAGTCAGCCACCAAAAGGAAAGGTCCGCTGAGCCAGCGGACCCAACCGGGGATCAAAACAAAAACGGCTGCCTTAAAACGGAATATCGTCATCCGACGGCTCTTCGGCCGCTGGCGCAGACTTCGCGGGACGGCTGCTGCTGCCGCCGGAGGAACGTCCGCCACCACCACCGCCGCCACCTTCCCCGCCACCGTCGCGGGATCCGAGCATCTGGAAATTTTCGCAGACCACGCGGAGCTTGGAGCGTTTCTGTCCGGTCTGCTTGTCGTCCCACGTGTCGAGCTGCAGGCGGCCTTCGACAAAAAGCGGACGGCCTTTCTTGAGATATTCGCCGGCGATCTCGGCTTGGCGTCCCCACATGGTGACGTCGACAAAGGTTGTCTCTTCACGCTTCTCACCGCCATCGGTCGTGTAGGTGCGGTTGACGGCGAGACCGATGTCGGCCACGGCGCTGCCTTTGGGGGTGTATTTGACCTCGGGGTCACGGGTCAGGTTGCCGAGGAGCATGACTTTGTTGAAGGAGGCCATGGTTTTATCTTGGTGGGGTTGGGCGCGGGCGCGCGGTTCAGGCCGCTTGTGCGGCGGGTTTGAGTTTCTGGTAGTGCTGGAGATGGACCACCGGATCGAGCTTCCACTTGGCTTGCAGCGTGTCGATCTGTTCGGGCGTGGCGTGGACAATGTAATTCACGTAGAACCCCGAGGTTTGCTTCTGGCTCGGATAAGCAAAGGTGCGCTTTTCCAGGCGCTGGATCTGCTCGACTTCCACCTTCTCGGCTTTGATCTGTTTCTCGATGGCGTCGATCAACTCGTTGGCCGATTCGTCCTTCCCCTTGGTGTTGAGCACCAGCAGCACTTCGTAACGTCGTTTGGTCATAATCCTTCTTTATTGAACCCATTCATCGCCGCGGCAAGCCCGTTTTTCAGAATGACACGAATTGCCTCGGCCGAACGGTCGAGCACCGCGGCGAGCGGCGCCTGCTCTTCCGGGGTAAAAGGCGCAAGCACGTAGTCGTGCAGGGTCAGGGGCGGCGGCGGGCTGCCGATCCCGATCCGCAGGCGCGGGACGTCCGCGGTGGCGAAATGCACCAAAACAGACTCCAGGCCGTTGTGGCTGCCGGCGCTGCCGGACGGACGGATCCGCAGGCGTCCGAAAGGCAAAGCGGCATCGTCGAGGACGACAAGCACGCGGTCGTGCGGGATCTTGTAAAAATCGGCCACCGCCCGCACGGCCACGCCGCTCAAATTCATGAACGTGGTCGGTTTGACGAGCCAAGCCCCTTCCGCGCGCGAAACCGCGGCCTCGAAACGCTTCTCGTCGCGGAAGGGTTCGCCGGCCAGCGCGTCGAGCGCGAGCCAGCCGATGTTGTGGCGCGTGCGGGCGTAACGCGGACCCGGATTGCCCAGACCCGCCACCAGCCAAGTCGGGGCGCCGCTCTCCACGGCGGGCTACTCCTTCTTGGCTTCGGCCTCGCCCTCGGCAGGTTTCTTTTCCTTGATGACCTCGGGTTCGGTCGGCGCGCCTTCGGCCGGCGCGGCTTCATCGCTTACCTTCGGTTCGGAAACGAGGAAAACGGTCACTTCGGCATCGGCCAGATACTTCACGCCGGGCAAGGCGGGCAGGTCGCTGACGTGCAGCGAGGAGCCCAGTCCGAGATTGCTGACATCGACGCTGATCATTTCCGGCAGGTCTTTCGGCAAACATTCCACTTCGACCGAGCGCAGGCTCTGCTCGAGCAATCCTCCGCCGGTTTTGACGCCGACGGCTTCGCCGGTCGGCTCGATGACCACTTCGGCGACGAGGGTTTCGGTCGTCGACACAGCTTGAAAATCGACGTGCAGAACCGATTGGTTGACCGGATGGTGCTGCACTTCGTTGATCAGGGCGAGGCGTCCGGCGGATTTGCCGCCGTCCTCGATCTCGAGGTTGACCAGGATGTTTTCGCTCACGGCGTGGGCCAGCAAGGTGTCGATGGCGCGGCGCTCGATCTGCAAGGGCTGGGGTTCGACCCCCTGACCGTAAAGGATGGCGGGCACGGCCTTCGCGGCCTTCACTTGTTTCACGGCATTGCGCCCCATCGCGGTGCGACGCGAGGCTTTCAGACTGACTTGGTTCGACATGGGGCGGAGAAGCTAGGCGGAATGGCCGTTGATTTCAAACAAAGAAGTGACCGACTCGTCCCCGTGGATGCGTTTGATCCCCTCGCCGAGCAGGCCGGCCACCGAGCAGATGGAAATCGGACAGCCCTCGAAACGCGGCACCGGAACACTGTCCGTGGCGACCAATTCCTTGATTTCCGACTCGCGCAGGCGCTTGGCCGCGATGTCGATCAGCACGGCATGCGAGACCATGGCGTAAATGTCCTTGGCCCCGGCCCCGCGCAGGAT
Source organism: uncultured Chthoniobacter sp. (assembly GCA_964516705.1). Lineage (GTDB taxonomy): Bacteria > Verrucomicrobiota > Verrucomicrobiia > Chthoniobacterales > JACTMZ01 > JACTMZ01. Next base: position 1,544 of record CAZEYV010000067.1, on the reverse strand, counting down.
TTTGGCCGCGCCGGACAGCGTGCCGGCCGTCTCGGTCAGGTCGTCGACGAGGAGGACGTTTTTGCCCTTCACGTCGCCGATGACATGCTGCGCCTCGGTCTCGGTCGCGCTGATACGGCGTTTGACCACGATGGCCAGCCCCGCACCGAGCACCTGCGAGTAGGCGGACGCCATTTTCACGCCGCCCACGTCGGGCGAGACCACCACGAGGTCCGGGATGTTTTTCTCCCGCAGATATTTGATCAGCACGGGCAGCGCGTAGAGATGATCGACGGGAATGTCGAAGAACCCCTGCAACTGCTGCGCATGCAGGTCCATGGTGAGCAAACGGTTCACGCCCGCCGCCACGAGGAGATTCGCCACCAATTTCGCCGTGATCGGCACGCGCGGTTGGTCTTTGCGGTCCTGACGCGCATAGCCGAAGAACGGGATCACCGCCGTGATGCGCGCCGCGCTGGCCCGGCGCGCCGCATCGACGAGGATGAGCAATTCCATCAGGTTCTGGTTGGTCGGCGGGCAGGTCGGTTGGATGATGAAGACATCACGTCCGCGCACGTTCTCGTTGATTTTGACGAACGTCTCGCCGTCCGGGAACGAACTGACCGTGGCATCGCCCAGCGGCACACCGATGTAATCCGCGATGGCCTGCGCCAAGTGCGGGTGCGCCGTCCCCGTGAGGAGCCTCATCTCTGCTTTGCCGCGATCCATAATGCGACGAGGTTCCCCGACCCGGGGGCGGTCTTGCAATTGCAAAAACGGAAAACACGGTAAACTATCCGCTTTCGATGCACGCACCGCTCGTCCCGTCGCCCGATCCGGCCGGAATCCTCGCGCCGCTGGGTCTGCCGCTGACCCCGACCGTGGCCGCCTTCGCGCGCGACTTGGCCCTGGCCGACGACGAGCGGCTCGAGGAAATGGCCGTGCGCGCCCGCGCCCTGACCCGCCGCCACTTCGGCAAAACCGTCCGCCTTTTCGCCCCGCTCTATTTGTCCAACGAATGCATCAACAGCTGCGCCTACTGCGGATTTTCCCGCGAGAACGCCATCCTCCGCGTCACCCTCGAGGCGGAACAAGTCCGCGCCGAGGCCCGCCACCTCGCCGCGCAGGGTTTCCGCAACATCCTCCTCGTCGCCGGCGAACATCCGAAATTCGTCTCCAACGGCTACCTCGAGAAAATCCTCCGCGCCCTCGCGCCTGAAATCCCTGCTCTCTCCATCGAAGTCGCGCCGCTGGAAACGCCCGACTACCTCCCGCTCGTCCGGGCCGGCGCCGAGGGTCTCATCGTCTACCAGGAAACCTACCACCGCCCGACCTACGCGCGGTTGCACACCGCCGGACCGAAAAAAGATTACGACTGGCGCCTGGCTTGTCCGGAACGCGGACACGCCGCCGGCTTCCGTCGCATCGGCATCGGCGTGCTCTTCGGATTGTGGGACTGGCGCGAGGAAGCCATCGCCCTCGCCGCGCACCTCGACCATTTGCTCCGCACCTGCTGGAAAGCGCATTTCACCATCAGCCTCCCGCGCCTGCGCCCCGCCGCCGGC
>CAZEYV010000066.1:0-21622 GCA_964516705.1 uncultured Chthoniobacter sp. | reverse complement strand
ACGTCCGGCCAGGGGTTCATCCATGGCCGGCACCGCGGACGCCGCGACCTGGTGGTGCGGCCAGAAGGCCGGCGGACGTTGGTCATAGACCAGCGCGTAAGCCAGCATGAGCGAACGGTAGGCCGGCCAATTGCCCGGATGCGCAGCGAGAAGTTGCCCGAGACGGGTCAGCGCCATGGGCGGAAAGTCGTCCGGCCGCAATTGCCGGAAAAACTCCCGCAAAAATTCCGGGTCGGACGCGAGGCGGGCGAGAAATTCCTCCGGGAACCTCGACGCCAACGGGCCGTCTTGCGGCGTATAATCTTGGGGCAACAAGCTTTGCAGGACCGAGTCCGGCACGCGCGTGCCGGCCAACCGGTCCGCCGCCGTCGGCAGCAAGCGGCCCGTCCGGTCGGTCGGCAAAGGGAGTCCCGGCGGGATGACAAGCAACCCGTCCGGGTCATCCGGGTTCTGCAGCACACGCCGGCCGAGGTAAGCGCGCAGCACTTCGGGCTCGGGCGTCCCGAGCAGGCGGCACCATTGCGAGAGCAGCTGCCACTGGCGGTAGAGGCTGTTGCCCGTGCTCCCGGCCTGCGCGAAATGCGACGGCTTGTAAGCCGCGGCCAACGCCGGCTCGAGGGCATCGGCTGCCGCCGTCCAACCCATGGCGCGGATGGCCTGCACATCCTGCGCGGTCGGCATCCGGGTCAGATCGAAATCCGCCCTCCCGCCGGAAACGGCGACGCACAGCAGCACCAAACCGGGGCACATGGCTCTCATCACCCGGCAAGATAGCCCGCCCGCCCCGCTTGCCAAGCAGCAGGAGGATCAAACGACGGCCAGACGCTGCGCGGCCCGGCGTGCGGTGCCATCCGCGGCGAGAACAGTCTCGAGATCGGGGGCCGGGGCATCGGGTGTTTCGTCGAGCACGGCGGCCACGATTTCCCAGATCCGCGGGAAGGCGATCCGGCCGGCGAGGAACTCCGCCACGGCCACTTCGTTGGCCGCGTTGAGCGCGGCGGGAACGACCCCGCCCCGCCCGGCCGCCTGGCGGGCCAGATCCAGCGCGGGAAAGACGTCATAACGCGGTTCCTCGAAGTCCAGCTTTCCCAGCTTGGCGAATTCCAGCGGCGGCAGACTCCCGGCCAGCCGCTCAGGCCAGGTCAGCGCGTATTGGATGGGAAACCGCATGTCGGAATGGCTCATCTGCGCGAGCACGGACCCGTCGATGAACTCGACCATCGAATGGACGATGCTCTGCGGGTGGATGACCACATCGATGCTCCCGATGCCCAGCCCGAAAAGCCAGCGCGCCTCGATCATCTCGAGGCCTTTGTTGAAGAGCGTGGCCGAATCGATGGTGATCTTCTCGCCCATGCGCCACGTCGGATGGCGCAGCGCCTCCTCGCGGGTGACCGCACGCAGGCGTTCCTCCGCCCACGTGCGGAACGGCCCGCCGGAGGCGGTCAGGATGAGCCGCTTGACGTGACGGACCTCGTGGCCCTCGAGGCACTGGAAGATCGCATTGTGCTCGCTGTCGACCGGCAGGATGCGCCGGCCGCCGCGCCGCGCCGCCGCCATGACCAGCTCGCCGGCCACCACCAGCACCTCCTTGCTGGCCAAGGCGATGTCCTTGCCGGCCTGCAGTGCAGCCAGGGTCGGACGCAGTCCGCCCGTGCCCACAATGGCCACCAGAACCATCTCGGCTCCGGGCAACGAGGCGAGCCGCACCAGCCCTTCCTCCCCGGTGAAAATGTGCGCCGGCGCGTAGTCCAAGCCCGCGCGCAACTCGGCCTCGGCCGCCGCGTCCGGCACGGCCAACGCCTCGGGGCGCAATTCGTTGGCCGCCGCGGCGAGACGCGCCATGTTGCGGAAGCCCGACATCCCCGCGATCTGCACGCGATCGGGCAGGTCCTTCGCCACCCGGCACGCGCTCCGCCCGATCGAGCCGGTGGCCCCGAGCACCACGATGCGACGCGCGCTCATGAGTGCGGGAGTCCGAGGACCAGACGCATGTAGAAAAACATGATCGGTGCGGTGAAGAGCACGCTGTCGATCAAGTCGAGCACGCCGCCGATGCCCGGGAGCAACCCGCCCGAGTCCTTGGCCTCGGCACTGCGCTTGACGATCGACTCGGCCAGATCGCCGATCACCGCGGCCAGACCGAGAAGGACGCCCAACACGGCCAGATCGGTCGGGGTGAAAACGGACAGCTTGCCGGGGATGAGATACCACAGGCCGAAACTGCCGCCGACCGCGAGGAGCACGGCGCCGACCAGACCTTCCCACGACTTGTGCGGACTGATGTGCGGCACCAGCTTGTGCCGCCCGAAGAGCGATCCCGCGAGGTAGGCCCCCATGTCGCTGAACTTGGTCACCAGCAGGACATAGAGCACATAATACTGGCCCGTCGTCTCGCCGAGCGGACCGCGCGGCGCGAGATAGACGATCTTGGTCAGGAAATTGAACAGCCAGACAACCCACAACAGCCCGAAAAGCGTGTAGGCCATCGTCTCGAGCGGATTCTGGTCGCGCGTGCGCCGGAACATCTGGCGTCCGAAAACCACCAGCAGGAAGACGACAAGGACGGCGATCTCGAAGTCGTAGGACTTGTCCGGACCATAGGAACGGAAGGTGTAAAAACTCCCCGCGATGAACACCACCGCCGTGATCAGCGCGGTCAGTTTGAAATTCGGCACGCCGCGCCGGTCGAGCATCTCGTAATATTCCCACAGACCGAGCAACCCGATGCCCGCGATGGTCACGAAAAACATCTGCTCGTAACCCGAGAGCACAGTGCCCAAGACCAACGCCCACATCAGCATGGTGCTGAGCAGACGGCGGCGGAAGGTGAGTTGGGCGGACGGCATGAAGCGGACCGCGCATGGTCAAAAGCACGCGCCCCAAAGGCAAGCGCGCAATGGCCGCGCACACCGGCGGCTGCTATGGTCAACCGGACATGACGCGTCATCTTTCCTGCTCGCCGGACGAGACCGTGGCCGCCGGCCGCGATCTCGCGCGCCGGCTCGACCCCGGCGTCACCGTCGCCCTCGAGGGGGAACTCGGCGCCGGCAAGACGCATTTTGTCCGCGGCCTCGTGGCCGGATGGGGCGGGGCGGAAGATGTCACCAGCCCGACCTTCGCCCTGGTCCACGAATACCCCACGCCACGCGGCCCGGTCTTCCACCTCGACCTCTACCGCGCCGCCTCGGCCGACGAAGTATGGTCCGCGGCGCACGACGAACTCGAAGCCCCGCACGGCCTCGTCGTGGTGGAATGGGCCGACCGTTTCCCCGGACTCCTGCCGTCCGCCTGCGTCAATGTCCGCCTCACCCACGCCGGCGACGGCCGCCGCGAAATCGTCATCGAAGCGTGAAAATCCTCGCCCTGGAAACCTCGTCCGCCCGCGCCGGCCTGGCGGTGTCCGAGAACGGACAGCTGTTGATCGTCCGGCACTTCGAGGCCCCGCGGGGCCGCGGGGCGGAAATCTTCACCGTGCTCGAGGAATGCCGCGAAATCTGGCACGGAGCCGACCGGCTCGCTCTCGGGATCGGTCCCGGGTCCTACAACGGATTGCGTGTGGCCTGCGCCCTGGCCGGATCGTTCCAATTGGCCCTCGGCCTCGAGCTTGTCGCCGCGCCGTCGCCTTGCCTGCTGGGGGTGACGGACGATCACTACTTCGCCATCGGAGATGCGCGCGGCGGCCGGGTTTACTGGGCCGAGGTGCGGGACCGTCGGTTGCAAGGCGAGATCGCCCTGCTTGACCACGGGCAACTGGCGGACCGTTTGGCCGGCGCCGGCGCCGCACCCGTCTACCGCGTCGGCCCGCTTCCGGCCGCCGGGCATCTCCCGGACGCATCTCCCGACCCGGCCGTCCTCGCGCAACTGGCCGCCACCCTTCCGCCGGCCGATGCGGGCCGTCTTGAACCGCTCTACCTCAAACCGCCACATATCACCACGCCGCGACGCCGGCCCGCGGACCCGTGACCGGTCCGCGACAGCTTGCCAGCAAAGGCTGATGGGTGTTCATTGGAAGGTTTACGGCGCCCTATGCACCGCCTTCTGCCATTCCTGGCCGCCCTTCTGGCGGCGTCCGCGGTGTCCGCCAACCAGCGACTCACCGACATGGTTGACGTGCCCAAGCCGACTTGGGAGACCCAGAAACAGGCCCGGACCTACCTGATCGACATCCCCGCGCCGCGCGGACAGATCACCGACCGCCATGGCAAGCCGCTGGCCCAGACCCGCGTGGCTTACAACCTCGGCCTCAGCTTCCCCACCCCGCTGGATTTCAACGACAGTCGGGTGGTCAATTTCGCCCGCAGCCAGATCCTCACCGCGGAAAAACTGCTCAACCAGCGCTTCAACGTGACCGACGAGGCTCTGGTCCAGCATTACAACAACCGCGGCATCCTCCCTTTCATCCTGGCCGAAGATCTCTCCAATGCCCAGGTCGCCGCGGTCAGCCGCGGGCTCGGCACCGGCCTCGTGCTCCAACCGGCTTACGTCCGGCATTACCCGCAGGGCGAAAGCGCCGCGCACATCGTCGGTTACACCGGACGCGTCGCCCCGCTCTCGCTCAAGCCGATCGAGAACAAAGACCTGCTCTTCCCCGATGCCGAGGGACGCGAGGGCTTGGAAAAAGTTTTCGACAACGAACTGCGGGGCGAGCCCGGTGTGCTCAACCTCACCCTCAATGTGGAGGGCAAACGCACCACCGAACGCATCGTCCGCCAGCCCGTCCCCGGTTACAATGTCATAACAACCCTCGACCTCGACGTGCAGAAAGCCTGCGAGACCGCGCTGGCCAAGAGCGGACGGCGCGGCGCCGTCGTCGTGGTCGACCCGAACAACGGCGAAATCCTCGGCATGGCCTCCCGCCCCTCGTTCGACCCGAACTCCTTCATTCCCATGATCAAGCAGGAGGTCTTCGACAAACTGAACAACGACCCCGCCGTCCCGCTCTACCCCCGCGCCTTCCGCTCCGCCTACCCGCCCGGCTCCACCTTCAAGACCTTCGTCGGTCTGGCCGCCCTCGAGTCCGGCGAGATCACGCCCTCGTCGCGCATCAGTTGCCCGGGCGGCCTGCAGGTCGGCAATTTCTATTTCCGCAACCACCGCTCGGGCCACTCCGGCAACCTGACCCTGGCCCAAGCCCTGGCGCAGTCCTGCAACACATGGTTCTACCAGGCCGGGCTGAAAATCGGCGCCGAACCCATCCTCGCATGGGCCAACGCCCTCGGGTTCGGGCAACGCACCGGCATCCCGCTGGCCGCCGAATCCGCGGGCAACATCCCCAACGACGACTACATGCTGCGCGTGCACAGCCGCAAAATCCTCCAGGGCGACACGGCCAACATCAGCATCGGCCAGGGCGACGTCCTGGCCACCCCGCTGCAGATGGCCCAGGCCATGGGCGTGCTCGCCGCGCGCGGCAGCTTCCACCAGACGCGTCTGGTCAAGCAGGTGCAGAGCCTGGACAACAAGATTGTCGCCGCCTACCCGGACCGTATCCGCGCCGAACTCAACATCGCCGAGGAGAATCTCGACGACCTGAACAAGGGCCTCGTCATGGTCACCACGCACGGCACCGGCACCGGCCGGCGCGCGGCCACCGTGCGCGGGGTGAAAGTGGCCGGCAAGACCGGCACCGCCCAGTGGGGCCCGGTTCGCAAACGCCGCAACGCCGCCTGGTTCGCCGGCTACGCCCCCGCCAACCACCCGCCGCTCTACGCTTTCGCCGCGGTGGTCGAAAGCAATCCCGGTGAAAGCATCTCGGCCGGCACCTCCGCCGCACCGGTCATCGGCAACCTCCTTGCCACCCTCTTCAAAGGCTACAAGCCGCCGGCCAAAGGCGACAAAAAGGACGAGGAAGCAGAGGAGGAGACCGCCGCGGAAACCCCGGACATGCCGGACACGGAGGACGGCGAGGACATCACCCTCTCGCTCGAGACGCCGGTGGAACTCACCGAACTGACCACCGACCTGATGAATCCCGAAGGCGCCCCGACCTTCGACGAACCCGCCTCGATGACGCCCACCCCCGCGCCACCGCCACAGTCCTTCGAGTGAGCAACGCGCCGGCCGCGGCTTTGCCTTGGCGGACAAGGCCCGGCCGCACAAACATCCCCATGGCATGCTTGAACTGCGCGACTTGACCGTCACGGCCGGCGACGGGGACCGCGCGCCCGTTTTGTTGTCCGAGGTCACCGCGCGCTTCCCCCGCGGCGAAGTCTGCGCGCTGCTCGGGCCAAGCGGCAGCGGCAAGACCAGCCTCGTGCGCGCCGTGGCCGGCATCGCCGGGGCGACCACCGGATCCCTGCACTGGGAGGGCCTCGACCTCGAGCTGGAAGACCTGCCCCCCTCGCAAATCGGCTATGTGCCGCAATTCACCATCAGCGAGGAAAATCTGACCGCACGCGAGAACGTCGTGCACGCCATCCGGTTGCGGGTGGCCGGACTGCGCGGACCGGAAATGGAAACCCGCGCGGATGAATTGCTCGCCCTGACCGGCCTGACCGAAGCCGCAGGCACTTTGTCCAAGCACCTCTCCGGGGGACAACGGCGCCGGCTCGCCCTGGCCATGGAACTGGTCAGCGAGCCGCCCCTGCTGCTCTGCGACGAGGTGACCAGCGGACTCGACGCGCGGGCCGAGCGGGAAATTCTCTCGCTCCTGCGCCGCATCGCGCGCGAGGGCAACCGCGTCGTGCTGGTTGTGACCCACGGACTGCGCGACCTTGCGTCCTTCGACCAGGTCGCCGTGCTCTCCGCCGGACACCTCGCTTATCTCGGTCCGCCCGGCACCCTCGCCCACTATTTCCGCGCGGACCAACCCGAGGAAGTCTTCGAGGTGCTGCCCCGGCGCACCGGAGCCGAATGGCACGCCTCCTGGGTGAAACACCGCGCGCATTTCGAAGAGGGGAACATTTCCGTCCGCAAAGCGCCGGACCATCCCGCGGCGCCCGCCGCGTCCGGTCTGCCGTCACCGGCCAGCCAGTTCCTCGCCCTGCTCGCCGCCCGGTGGAAAGTTTTTTTCCGCAACAAAAGCGGGATCGCCCTCCAACTCGGCCTCGTGCTCGGCTTTCCCCTCGTCGTGGCCGTCTTCGCCCTCGACGGCCTGCCTCCGGTCCCCAGCCTCGACGCCGCCCTGAGCGGGGACGTTGTGCGCCAACTGGTCGAAGCACGGACCTTCGTCGAAGGCGCCAGCAAAGCCGGCAGCGCCGTCTCCGGCCTCATCCTCCTCCAAGTCATCCTCCTCGGATTGCTCGGCGCCAACAACAGCGCGCGGGAAATCGCCGGCGAGCGGGCCATCTACGAGAAGGAACGTTTCGCCGGACTCAGCCCCGCCGCCTACGTCGCCTCCAAAGCCTCGTTCCTCGCCGTCCTCGTCCTGCTGCAGTCCGCCTGGATGACCTGGTTCGTGCGCACCGTCACGCAGTTCCCCGGGGACGGCGGCGGGCAGTTCGTTTTTTTCCTGCTCGTCAACGCCGCCCTCACCGCCGTCTGCCTCGGCATATCCGCTCTGGCCCGGACCGCCGACCAGGCCTCGCTCGCTTCGATCTACCTCGTCGGATTCCAATTGCCGCTTTCCGGCGCGGTCCTCGCCCTGCCTTCCGGACTCGACGCCGCGCTTCGCCCCTTCATCGCCGCCTACTGGAGTTGGAGCGGCGCTCTGCAAAGCCTGCGGGACACCCGCTACTATGACGTGCTCGAAATGGTCATTCCCACCACGCTTTCCGCGTCCGCCCTTTGCGTCTGGGTCCTCGTCCTGCACGTTGTCTTCGGCATTTTTCTCGCATGGCTGGGTTGCCTTCGGGCCGCCTGGGATCGATAAAGGGCTCGATGGCCCGACGCGCCCGCACCCTGCCCAAAACCGGATGGCTCCTCGCCGGCCTCGCCGCCGTGCTCGTCCTCATCGCCGCGGGCGGCTACTTCCTCGGCACGGCCGGCCACCCCTACCGCACGGCACCGGAATTTCCGGTCGACGAATACCTCGCCAACTCCGGCACCATGCGCGGCAACACCTACCGCGTGGAAGGCGCGGTGCTCAACTCCATCGCGTGGTCGCCCGGACGCGGACGGCTCATCTCCGTGCAGCCGACCGGCTCCGACTCGCCCATCCCCATCGTCCTGCCCGCCGAGCTGCCGGAAGCCAACGTGCAGAAAGGCCAGCGCTTCCACTTCCTCGTGGAAGTCCGGGAAAACGGGATACTGTATGCGCAGGACCTGACCAAATCATGAGTGCCCTCCACCGCCTCCTCGCCGCCCTGCTCCTCGCCGCCGCTCCGTCCGCGGCCCAGGACACCGCGGGCCTCGGCGACTCGGACGCCGCGACCGGCGGCGCGCGGCCGCCGCAGATGAACGAGGGGTTCATCGGGCGCGATATCCCGGCCTTCGATCCGGGCAGCGAGGTAGCCTCGTTCGACGGCAAAATCTGGAATATCAACAACAACCGCCTCTTCCGCGCGCGCTTCGAGAAATACCTCAATGCGCCCGCCGCCACCGGGCCCGCGGACCTGGCCTACCGCCGGACCATCGACCGCATGCTCGAACTGCTCGCGCCCGGCAATGCCACGCCGCAGAACATCGACCAAGCCTTCGCCCTGCTGCCCCAAGCCTCCGCCTACCGCGACGACGCCAACCTCTGCCGCACCATGTCCGACGCCATCCACGCGGCACGGACCAGCCTGCAGACGGTGGCCAAACTCAAGCGGGAGAACGAAATTCTCGAAAAGCAACGCAAGACCGCCGAGTGGAACAACCAGATGGCGGCCCGCAACTCCGCGCTGAAATCCCCGGCCGGATCGAGCGACGCCGCCATCGCCGCCCAGCAGGAAAATCTCAAATTCGAGCGCGATGCCAAGATGGCCAACACCCAGCGCGTGCTTTCCGATATCGGCCAGACCATCGAGAACAACAAGCTGCGCATCGCCCTGACCGAACTGAACACCCGCGGCCACCTGCAGGCCCTCATCATGCAATACTTCGCCACGCGGCGCTTCGAGCATGTCCTCATCGCCAACCGCTTCTACCGCGCGATCTACCGTGACGGCGACAATTCCATCGATGTCTACAAACGCATGGTCGACTCCCTGCCGGCCAACAAGGACGCGGGACAAGCCCGCCTCCGGGCTGAATTCGACCCGCAAGTGGCTGCCTCCGGCGCGTCCGCCGACGGCACCGGTGTGGCGACGGGGGCCGGACCGGACGGAGCCGAGGTCGCCGTGGGGCGGCGCGGCGGCACGACCGGCGGGAGTGGCGGCGCGTTCTCCGCCAGCGGGCTCAAGCTCGGCCTGGACAACTTCAGCGTGGAGAGCCTGACCGGCGGCGCCGCGGTCGCCGCGCAAACCGTGAGCAAACTGGTCAGCTCGCTCAGCCAGATCGACAGCCTGGCCAACGAAGCCATCCGCGACATCAACGAAGGCGTCGAGGCCTACAAGTTCCTCCTTGAACAGGGCGAACTGAACAGCGCGACCGAACGACTGGCCGAGACTTTCGCCCTCGGCGAATTCATGCCGAGCGTGCGCCTCCTCCCGCGCGAAGACAAGCGGCGCGCCCTCAAGTTCGCGCAGATGAAAAACGAACTGCTCGCCGCGCTCGAGGTCAACGACCTGACCCGCGCCGGGACGCTGGTCGAGGAACTGGGCGCCACGGCCTCGGATTTCGACGCCAGCAAGCCGCTGGCCAAGATCGAGACGGCCAAGACGATCAGCGCCATGCATCTGGCCAAGGCGAAGAATGCCGCGGTCTCGGGCGACCGCACCGCCATGGAGGCGGAACTGCGCGCCGCCGCCGAAATCTGGCCGCGCAACCCCGCGCTGGCCGAAGTCGGGGAAAACATTTTCCGCCAGACCGATGTCCAGCAGCAGGCCCTCGTCGAACTCGACCGCCTGATGGAACAAGGCGACCACCGCGCCATCTTCAAACAAAGCGCCCGCTTCATCGCGGCCAGCGCGCTCTATCCCGACCGGCAGGAAAAACTCGGGGACATTCTCGCGCAAATGACCGAGATCGAGGGTGCGCTCCAAAGGGCCCGCGAGATCCAGCAGCGCGGCGATGCCGCGGGCGCTTGGGAAAGCATCCAACTCGCCGCGGACAAATACCCGCAGGACAACGAAATCAACCGCCTCCGCGCCGATCTGGCCAGCGGCGGCGCCGCCACCTTCGTGCAATCCCTCAACAAGGGTGACAACCTGGCCGCCCGCGGCGAATACGGCGCCGCGCTCGCCTGGTATCTCGACGCGCACCGGCAATACCCGCCGAGCACCTTCGCCCAGGAAAAAATCGACGCTCTCGCCGCGCAAATCCTCCCGGATGCGACACCCGCCGCGCCCTGAACGGACACCGCCGGGGTGATCACCCCGTGGCCGATCGCGCCGCGCGGACGCAGATTGCCGGGATGAAAAAACCGAAACACTGGTCGCAGCCGACCACCCGGGTCCACGTCTCCCGCGACGACCGGACCCGCACTTGGGCCGGCAAAACCGTGGAGAGCAAAGTCCGCAGCGAGGGACGCCACCGCGCCGCCCTCGAAAGATCGGTCACAGTCCGGCAGGCGTACCAAGCCGCGACCGCCAAAACAAATCCCGGTTGAGGAGCGCGTTACGCCGTCGCTTCGACCGCATGACGCGCGCTGGCCAGCGCATAGTCCCGGTTCATCTTGGCGATGAACGCCGCGGGGACCCCGGCCGGACACACCGCCTCGCACTCGTAAAAATTCGAGCAGTTGCCGAAGCCCTCCTTGTCCATCTGCGCGACCATTCCGCGCACGCGGCGGTTGGCTTCCGGTTTGCCCTGGGGCAGCAACCCGAGGTGCCCGACCTTGGCCGCGACGAACAACATGGCCGATCCGTTGGGACACGCCGCCGCACACGCCCCGCACCCGATGCAGGCCGCCGCATCCATCGCGTAATCCGCCACCGTCTTGGGCACCGGCGTGTCGTTGGCGTCCTGCGCGTTGCCGCAACGCTCGCTGATGAATCCGCCCGCCGTGATGATGCGATCGTAGGCCGAACGGTTGACCACCAAATCCTTGACCACCGGGAAAGCCCCGACGCGAAAGGGTTCGATATAGATCGTGTCCCCGTCGCTGAACTTCCGCATGTAAAGCTGGCAGGCCGTCCCGCGGCCCGGACCCTGCGGAATCCCGTTGATCGTCATGCTGCAAGCCCCGCAAATCCCCTCACGGCAATCGTGATCGAAAGCCACCGGCTCCTCGCCTTTCTCGGTCAGCCGGTCATTGACGATATCGAGCATCTCGAGAAACGAAGCCTCGGAGGGAATTTCCTTCGCTTCCACTTCCTGGAAACGACCCTGCCCGCTCCCTTCCTCCTGACGCCAGATTTTCAGATGAAAGTTCATGAGAGAGTTGAGAGATGAGAGATGAGGGTTGAGGGATTAAGAGCGAAGATGGTTACGCAGGCCGCTGAGCATGCGGATGAGTTCCTCAGAATCAGCATAAAGCTTTTGAAAAACTTGCTCGTCAATGAGCCCTTGTTTGCGGGCAATGAAAGCTTGGCTGACGAGCTCGTAAAGAGAGCCAACCGCAAGTTCGACAAACCGTGCAAAATCCTGCCTCGATGAGCGCGAACTTCCCTCGGCGATGTTGGACGAGACCGAGACGGCAGCCCGCCGCATCTGGCTGGTGATGCCAAATCGTTCATCAGGCGGAAATTCTCGGGTGAACTCGTAGACGAGGGCCGCAAGATCGACCGCCCTGTGCCAGACGTCGAGCTTCTCAAAGTTGAAGCCTCTTTTCTGTTCGTCTGGCATCTCTCAACTCTCATCCCTCAACCCTCAACTACTTGTAACTCCTCGTTGCAAGTTTCACGCCCTCGTAATGTAACGGCTCTTTGACCAATTCCGGACGCTTCCCATCGCCGGTGTGCTTCCAGGCCGAGACATAAAAATACTCGTCATCATTGCGCAGCGCCTCGCCTTCCGGAGTCTGGTACTCCACGCGGAAGTGGCCGCCGCAGGACTCGTTGCGATCCAGCGCGTCCTCGCACATCAGTTGTCCGAACTCGATGAAATCGGCCACCCGCCCGGCCTTTTCCAATGACTGGTTCAACTCCTCGTTGTCCCCGAGCACGCGCACCGTGGTCCAGAATTCCTCGCGGATCTCGTCGAACCGCTTGATCGCTTTCTCGAGCCCTTCCTTGCTCCGCGCCATCCCGCATTCGTCCCACAGCAGCTTGCCGATTTCCTTGTGGAAACTGTCGACCGTGCGGGTGCCTTTGATCGAAAGCAGACGCTTGATGCGGTCGCGCACTTCCTCCTCGGCCTTTTTGAACTCCGGAAGCCCCGTCTCCGGACGCGTCCCGCGGAGCGGCGCAAGGTAGTTGCCGATGGTGTAGGGCAAAACGAAATAGCCGTCGGCCAGCCCTTGCATCAGCGCGCTGGCCCCGAGACGGTTGGCCCCGTGGTCGGAAAAATTGGCCTCGCCGATGACGAAAAGCCCCGGGATGTTGCTCTGCAACTCGTAGTCCACCCAGAGCCCGCCCATCGTGTAATGGACCGCGGGATAAATGCGCATGGGCGTCTGGTATGCGTTCTCGCCGGTGATGTTTTCATACATCTCGAAGAGATTCCCGTAACGCTCGCGCACCGTGTTCTCGCCGAGCCGTTTGATCGCGTCGGCGAAGTCCATGTAAACCCCCAGGCCGCCCGGACCGACCCCGCGCCCCTCGTCGCAGACTTCCTTGGCCGAGCGCGAAGAGATGTCGCGGGGGGCGAGGTTGCCGTAGCTCGGATACTTGCGCTCGAGGAAATAGTCGCGGTCCTCCTCAGGGATATCGGACGGCTTTTTCCCGCAGTCTTCCTTGCGCTTCGGCACCCAGACGCGGCCGTCGTTGCGCAGCGATTCGCTCATCAGCGTGAGCTTCGACTGGTATTCGCCGCTCACCGGAATGCAGGTCGGGTGGATCTGGGTGAAGCAAGGGTTGGCGAAGAGCGCGCCCCGGCGGTAAGCGCGGTAGGTCGCGGTGACATTGCAGCCCATCGCATTGGTCGAAAGATAAAAAGCATTGCCGTAGCCGCCGGTGGCCAGAATGACCGCGTCCGCCGCATGCGATTCGATCTCCCCGGTCACCATGTTGCGGGTGATGATCCCCTTGGCGTGGCCGTCGACGAGAACGAGGTCGAGCATCTCGTGGCGCGGATGCATTTTCACCGTGCCGGCGGAAATCTGATGGCTCAGCTCGGAGTAAACCCCGAGGAGCAATTGCTGCCCCGTCTGACCCCGCGCGTAGAAGGTCCGCGAAACCTGCGCGCCGCCGAAGGAACGATTGGCCAGCATCCCGCCGTATTCGCGGGCAAAAGGCACACCCTGGGCCACGCATTGGTCGATGATGCGCCCGCTGACTTGGGCCAGACGGTAAACGTTGGCCTCGCGCGACCGGAAGTCGCCGCCCTTGATCGTGTCCATGAACAAACGGTCCACGCTGTCCCCGTCGTTCTGGTAATTCTTCGCCGCGTTGATCCCGCCCTGCGCCGCGATGCTGTGCGCGCGGCGCGGACTGTCCTGGTAGCAGAAGCACTTCACATTGTAGCCCTGCTCGCCGAAGACCGCCGCGGCGGATCCACCCGCCAAACCCGTGCCGACCACGATCAATTCGTAGCGACGCTTGTTGGCCGGACTGACCAGCTTGCTCGCCGTCTTGAAATTGGTCCACTTGTCGGCCAGCGGGCCGCTCGGGATTTTCGGGTCGAGGGTCATCGTGCTCATGGTTGGGCGGAAGCGGTCAGTTCCGGTGCGACCCGGCGGTCATCGGGAAGAACTTTCAAATATCCAACGACGGACGCCACCGGAATGGAGGCGAACCCGAGCATCAGGGCCCACGAAACGGCCAGCGCACCATGCTTGATCAGAGCCGCCGACTTGCGGCCGTTCAGACCGAAGGTCTGGAAAACGCTGGAGATGCCGTGGCTCAAATGCATCCCGAGGAGGAGGAGACTGAGCAGATAAAATCCCGAGACCCACACATTGTGGAAACTCAAGATGATCATCGCCGCCACATCGTGCCGCCCTTCGAGGTCGTAAAGATGCGAGTGCGGGCTCATCCCCGCCGCGAATTGCAGCACGTGGAAAATCAAAAACGACAGCACGACCAACCCGCTCAACGCCATGCTCCGGGCGAAAATCGTGCTCTGCACCCGCGCCTTGACCCCATAACGCTGCGGCCGCGCCCGCCGGTTCTCGAGGACCAGTGTCAACGTGGTGAAAATGTGCACGAAGAAAACCACCAGCAGTCCGCCCCGCGCGCCCCAGAGCAGAATCGGACTGGCATGCAAGGCCTGCGCATACACGTTGATCCCCTCGCCGTAAGGACCGAGGTAAATGGTCAGGTTGCCCGCCAGATGCGCCAGGACGAACAAAACCAAGAGTCCGCCCGAAATCCCGACAATCCACTTCTTGCCGATCGACGAGGTGGCAAAAGCCAGCAACGGATTCGGCTGGCGGGGTCCCCTGTAAACGGAAGCCACGGACATGATCAAGCACACTATTAGAAATTCTAATAGTAGCAACGCTTAAGATTTGCCGCCGGATGCCCGTCAATTACCCGATTGCCCCTTGCGCGACCCTGCAACCGGCGCTATCGGTGCGAACGATGAAAAAACTGCTCCTCTTCCTCGCCGGCGCCCTCCTCTTTTCCACGGACCCGCTCCTCGCCCGCGGAGGCGGCGGGGGTGGCGGTTTTCGCGGCGGGGGTGACTTCGGCGGAGGCGGTGATTTCGGCGGGGGCGGCGAGTTCCGCGAGGGCGGGATGGACGGCGACGCCTTCCGTGACGACGCCCCGCGTCCCGATGAAAACACCGGCGACGTGAATATCGACCGCACCGGGAACGATGTGAACGTTTCCCGGGACGGCAATGATGTGAACGTCGACCGCACCGGGGACGACAACTACCGCGTGAGCGACAACAACGGATCAGCCGACGTCCGGGTCAACCCGGAAGGCGACGGCGTGGCCAATGTCAATGTCCGCACCGCCGGCGGCAAGGACTATGACACCACCGTTGCGGGACCGGACGGCTACCGCGCCGGCTACGTCTGGCAGAACGGCGGCTATGTGGCGGTCAACTGCGATCCGTGGGTGGCCTATGCCGCCCCGTTGGGCGCGTGGGCCGGATGGAACATCGTGACCCAGCCCGAATTCGTCCAATACCCCGTTTACGCCACCTATCCGGTGGAAACCGCGGTCGAAGTCGCCCTGCAAAAACTCGGTCTCTACACCGGTCCCATCGACGGCAACGCCGCTTCCTGCGCCGGCGCAATCGAGCAATACCAGATGCAGAACGGCATGCCCGTCACCGGCACGATCACCCCCGACCTCCTCACCGCCCTCGGCATCCAAGCCAGCTTCGGTCAGTGAGTTTCGGCACCTTGTAGCGGCGGCATCCTTGCCGCCGGCCGTTCCCGATAACAACCGTCGCCGGGGACGGCGACGCTACATCCCCACACCTATCCGACAATTCCCGCCACCGCGCCGGTCATGAAGCAAGCCAGGCTGGCCCCGAGCAACGCCCGCCAGCCGAAGCGCGCCAGCGTCTCCCGCTGCGAGGGCGCCAAGGCGCCGATGCCGCCGATCTGCACCCCGATCGAGACAATGTTGGCAAAGCCAGCCAGCGCATAGGTCAGGATCATCAGGTTGCGCGGATCGGCAAAAGCTCCGGTCGCTTTAAGTTCGCCGAGTTTGACGAAGGAGACAAACTCGTTGAGCACCGTACGCTCCCCGAGCAAAGCCCCGCTGACCATCACCGAGTCACCGCTGATCCCCATCAGCCAGGCCACCGGCGCGAAAAGCAGACCGAGAAGAAAATCGAGCGAGAATCCGTCGAAAATCCCCCCGCTCCATTCCCTGACCCAGACATTCAAGCCCGTCGCGCCGCCGATCCAACCCTCGAGCACGTGGTTGACCAGCGCAACCAGCGCGGTGAAGACCAGCAACATCGCCCCGACATTCACGGCGAGTTTCACGCCGTCCGTTGTCCCGCGGCAGATGGCATCGAGCAGGTTCACCCCGTTGCTCTCCTCCGCCACGTGCAACG
The DNA here is from genome assembly GCA_964516705.1 of uncultured Chthoniobacter sp. Taxonomy (GTDB): domain Bacteria; phylum Verrucomicrobiota; class Verrucomicrobiia; order Chthoniobacterales; family JACTMZ01; genus JACTMZ01. The sequence continues at coordinate 5,593 of CAZEYV010000066.1, read as the reverse complement.
ACGTGTCGACCGGTTCGGTCTGGGGCAGCAGAATTTTCGCAATCAGCAGCGCCGCCGGCACTGTGATGACCGATTTGGTCAGCAAATGCGTGGCAAAGACCAGTTGCTGCTCCGGATCGCCGCCGCCCAGCAGGCTGATATAGGCGATCATGACCGCGCCCGCCACGGTGGCCATTCCGCCGATCATGATGCAGAGGATCTCGGACTTCGTCATGCCCGCCAGCCACGGACGGATCAGCAGCGGCGCTTCCGTCTGCCCGAGGAACACGTTGGCCGAAGCCGACAACGTCTCCGGTCCGCTCAACCGCATGGTTTTGGAAAACACCCACGCCATGCCGCGCACGATGACCTGCAGGATCCCGAGGTAATAGAGCGCGGCGCTGAAGGCCGAAAAAAAGACGATCGAAGGCAGCACGCTCAGCGCGAAAATCATACCGTGCGACCGCTCGTCGAGCAGCGAGCCGAAGAGAAAACGCGTCCCCTCCGAGGTGAACCCGAGCAGTTGGACAAAAAACATCCCGACCAGCTCGACCCCCGAACGGACCCACGGGACATGGAGGACCAACGCGGCCAGCAGGAACTGCAAAGCCAGACCGATCCCCACCACCCGCCAGGGAATGGCCCGGCGGTCGGCACTGAAGAGCACCGCCACCCCGAGGAAGAAAACAATACCCAACACGGGCTGCCAGATCATGGCGGGATCCTGCACGCCGGGGAACCTACACCCCGGCGTCAAAGTTGCCGAATGCAAACAACGGTTCGCCCAGTAATAAACACTCCTTGCCTCGTCCTGCGGCAGGCTTAATTTTACTTGGTGGCTGGATCCTCACTGCGCCTGCCAGTCGCCGCCGTTTTGCTTGTCATGCTGGCGGCCCTGCTGAGCTATCCTCGGACCGCACCCATCCCCGCGGAATCTCCCTCCCTCGCCCCGCCAGCGCCCGATGGACGAGACCGCGGTCCCGCCTCCTTCGACGGCCCGGCGGCCCGTTTTCTCTCCCGGGCCACCGTTCTCGACCAGCGCCGCCTCCCGGCCGACGGGAACCGTCAAGGCGTGGAAAAACTCGTGCCGTCCCGCAGCGGCCAACGCTTGTATCGCACCGTCGAATCTTGGGACGCGGGGCCACCCGGCGGGACCGTCTCAGGCTACCGGCTCCGCGTTTACGCCGCAGACCGGGTCATCGTTCGCGCCGCCCCGGACGTCGATCCTGACCAACTCGCGCGCGTCTTGCGGAACGAAGGATTGCACCTCCGCGCTCAGATCGCCGAGGGGTTGTTCAGCGTGCAGACCGGCGAAGCCGGCCTCGATGCCGTGCCCCGCGCCCTCGCCACCCTCGGGCAACTCGGCGCGGTCGTGGCCCAAGCCGAGCCGGACGGCGTGGGTTTCGGCGGGGGCGCTCCCCCGAACGACCCCTACTTCCCGGAGCAGTGGAACCTCGCCAACACCGGGCAATTGGGCGGTGTCCCGGGGACCGATATCCGCGCCCTCGGATTGTGGGACGTCTGGCAACGGGCCGCGGGCGTGAAGGTGGCGGTGCTCGACACCGGACTGGATTTCACCCAGCCGGATCTTCAAGGGCTCGATTGGACGGGTTATGACTTTGTCAACGACGATGCGAATCCCTCGGACGACCACGGCCACGGGACCGCGGTCACGGGGGTCATCCTCGCCAACACCGGCAACGGCCTCGGGATCGCGGGCGTGACCACCGGCGTGCGCTTGCTCGTGGTCAAGGTGCTCGACGCCGGTAACGAGGGGTCCACATCGGACCTGATCGCCGGCTTGGCCTACGCCCGGACCAACGGTGCCGCGGTCATGAACCTCTCGCTCGTCGGCTACCCTCCGCCGGGCGAATTCCCCAGCGAAGACACGCTCCTCGCGCAGCAACTCGCGCTCTGCCAGTCGGCCGGCATCGTCTTGTGCATCTCCGCGGGCAACAACGGCACGAACAACGACCTCACGCCGAACTACCCGAGTTCTTACACCAACGCCAACATCATCGCCGTCGGCGGTCACGACCGTTACAATGTGCGGTGGAGCGGGGCATCACTGCCGTCCAATTACGGCGCCACCTCGGTCGATCTCTTCGCACCCGGCCGGGGCGTGCCGACCACTGTCCGGCCCGGGACCGGGTTCCTGCCCGCGGTCGGCGGCGATTACACCTACTACACCGGCACCTCCATCGCCACACCGCATGTCACGGGCACGGCCGCCGTGCTCAAGGCCCTCAACCCGACCTGGGGCGCGACCGAAATCAAAAAAGCCATCCTCGACAATGTGAAAACCAACGCCGCCTACACCGGACTTTGCCTCTCGGGCGGAAGGCTCGATGCCCTCGACGCGTTCGGCTCCGCAGCCAACCTCCAACCGAACCGCGACAGCGACTCGGACGGCAGTGGCAACCTCCTCGAATACCTCGCAGGCACGCGGGCCGACAGCGCCGCGGTGCGTCCGCAAGTTTCCCTGACCCTTGACGCCTCGACCCTGACTGTGAGCATGCCCCGCAGCGAACGTCCTTACGGCACCCTGCGGATCACCGCCTCGCAAACGCTCGAATCCTGGTCCACCAACGGCGTGTCCACCGCCCTGAGCACACCGATCCTCTTGCACGGAGCCGTCGATCGCACCGGCGCGGGACAAAGCTTCATGCGCATCGAGGCCGTCCCGACCGGCACGAGATAGCGCAGCGTGACGAGTGTAGAATCAAGGGGAGCGGGCCTCTCGCCCGTTTTCAGTCCGCCCCCACGACCGGCAGCAGGCGTTCGCCGCCGAATGGATGATCCCCCTGCGCGGGAACCAGCGCGCCTTCCTCAAGCGTGAAGCCGTGGTCGTAACTCCGCAGCAACAACTCGCCGTCGCCGTCGAACGACCGCACGGGCACGAAGCCGAGGCTCATCGGATCACGCTCCAGCACCGCGCGGCACCTCAACTCGAGCCGCCGCCCCCGGAGCACGTAGACTCCCTCCAACCGCCGCGCGGACCCCTGGGCGAAAATACCCGCCGGCACCCTGCTCTCCCATGTCGCCGTCCAGGTGAGGTCCGGACGGAATTCGTAGCGCAAACCCGGACGCTCCGGAGCATCGTAAGTATTGGCCAACTCCGGAGCATCCCCACAACCGGCCAGCCCGAGCAACGCGGACAACATGAGACCGCGCAGCCCCCAGCCTGCAGACGATCGCTTCCTCGTCATTCCAACAACCCGCGCAAAGTTTCGGAGGAAACACAATCCTTGAACACCATCTGCACATCCTCCGCCCCCGCCTCCCGTCCCTCGACCGGATCAGCCAGCACGGCCGCCGTGCTCGAGACCATCCCGACGACCAAACCGTTCTCGTCGAGCACCGGCGCGCCCGAGCTGCCCGCCCCGTAGTCCGCCGTCACCGTGACCCACCGCCGGCGCGCGCTCCCGTCTTCCGAACGCCCTTCGAAGACCCGCGACACAATCCCCTCGGTCAGGGAATAAAAACGTCCGTCCGGATGACTCACCACGTGCACGGGCGCACCCGTCGGCACGCCTTCCGCCATGGACAACCACGGACGCCCTGCCGCGGCCTCCGCCGCAAGGCGCACGAAAACCGCGTCCCCGTCGCGGTCCGCCGCCACGACTTCCGCCACCGGGTGCACCGCGCCGTCCGCGAACATCACGCCCAGCGGCTCGTCCGAATCCTCTTCCAACACATGGTAACTCGTCGCCACCAAACCGTCCGGTCCGGCCAGCCAGCCGCTGCTCACCCCGCCCATGTGCCACTCGGGGCACTCCCCGCACTTTTCGACCGTGCCGATGACCACCACCGCCTCGCGGGCCCGTGCGTAACGTCCGGACACCGGATGCTCCGCGGCGGATCCGTCGTGCTTCGCTTTTTTCCCGGCCGCCCGCCCCAGCCCCGCAGCCGCCTGCCGTCCGGTCAGAGCGCGCGCGGCTTTGCGATGGGGCATGATGCCCTCGACAAACTTCACCTCCATCTTTTCGTCGTCGATCACCGGTTCGCCGTTCGCCGGCCCCGCCGGGCCCAGCAGGGCCGCGGCGGCGAGAGTGAACCAGAAGTTGCGGCGCATGGTGCTTCAGGAATGGATACGGTCGGAAATCAAACGCTGCAAGTGATGCATGACGAGCGCCGCCATCGTCCGCATCGAACCGAACTCCGCCACCCCGTGATATTCGTCCAGTTCGCGGGCCAGCAGGGCCACGTGTTCCGGCGGGGCCACGTCCGACTTCTCCATCGTGCCCATCAACCCGTGGAACCGGCGGCTCTCCGCGCGGATGCGGCGGGCCGTCTGCGAGCGCTCCTCCTGACGGTATTGCACGATGGTCGGCACGTTGAGATGCGTCCGCACCAGCTCCTCGACCGGTTTGTTGTCCGGGAAAAGATGCGGACGGTAAACCTCGAGCCGTGCCTCGTAGCATTGCTGGTCGAAGTCGACCGGACGCACCCGGTATTGCACCTCCTCGAAGTCCGGCGTGATATCCACCACGTAGTTGACCGCGCGCATGTCGCCGAGCAGGCGCAGGTAGCAACGCTCGGCGAATTTGACGAACTCCTTGGCCACGCGCACGCGGTTCAAGTCCTCCCGCGCCAGCTGGTCGCGGATGAACATGTCGCCCGGAATCCCCGCGATGTGCTCCTCGACCAGCGTGTTGCCGTGCACGAGGTAATTGATGCGGAATGGCGAGAGCAAATGCTCCAGCTCCAACCCGTAAACGCGCGAAGCATCCGCCTGCTTCACGTAGTAGTGGTCCGCGTTGCCGTTGAACAAATTGATGATGCGGATGCGGAACGGACGCGAATTGCCGAAGTCGCCGAAGTCCACCCGCTCGACCGCGAGATGCTCCGCGTGGGAAAGATCCCCGCCGATTTTCAGCATGGCGTAAAGCCGCGTCAGCCGCGGTTGCAGCTCCGCCATCGCCTCGGGGGTGTAGGCCACGGTGAGCCAGAGGGTCTCGCGGCCGGACGGGTTTTCGTAGGGCATGGCCGCGGTGAAGCGCAAGAGATCGTCGTAGACCGCCGGCATCTCCGCCATGCGCCCGAAATGCTGCAGGTATTGCCGCAAGGAGGGACCGATGGAGTATTGCTCCTTGCGGCGCGAGATCATCGTGCCGGCAACACTCGGGCAAAAATCCGGCCCTGCCACCATCAAAATGGCGCACCCGCCCCCCACCCTGTGCTAAATTCCGCCGTGGTCGCCCTCACCGAAAAATTCCTCGCCGCCGTCGCCGGATGGCCGGTGGTTTTCGAGGCCCGCAAAATCCGCGCCGCCGGCAAAGTCAAAGCCGCCCGTTACGAACCCCCGCTGCTCAAGGGCGCCGTCCGCGCCGGCTCCCGCCTCTACGCCTCCGGACTCCGCCTTGTCTCCGAAACCGACGTGGAAAACATCTGTTCCTGCCGCGCCTCGCAAGTCGAGGGCGACGGCATGATCTGCCCCCACTCCATCGCCGTGGCCCTCGAAGTCATCCACGGGGAAGAAAAACCACATCCGCCCCCACCACCCCGAACGTTGTAGGTTCAGGATCCGCTCTTGCGATCCGCGAAAATTCCGGCATACTCGGTTTTTGACCAAGACCCTATCGTCCAGCGGTTAGGACACCGCCCTTTCACC
>CAZEYV010000065.1:0-3974 GCA_964516705.1 uncultured Chthoniobacter sp. | reverse complement strand
TGCCCCGGCGGCGGTCAGCCGGCCAGTTCGCGGAGGAGATTTTGATGGAGCCGGATGCCGGCTTCGAAATTTTCGATCGGAAAATTTTCATCCGGGGCGTGGGCTTTGCAGTCGGGGGCGGCAAGACCAAGGAGAAGGGTGTCGGAGCCGAGCAGGTCGCGGAAGGTTTGCACGATCGGGATGCTGCCGCCCTCGCGCATGAGGGCGGGTTTTTGTCCGAAGGTCGCCTCGAGCGCCCGCCGCGCCGCGCCGCACCACGGGCTTTTCAAATCGAGCGTGTAGGGCATGCCACCGTGTCCGCGGATGATTTCCATTTCGACGCCGGGCGGCAGGAGATTTTGCAGATGGATTTCGACGAGGTTGAGGGCGCGGTCGGGTTTCTGGTTCGGGACGAGCCGGAAGGTGAGTTTGGCCGAGGCGATGGAGGGAAGGACGGTCTTGGTGCCTTCGCCCTGGTAGCCGCTCGTCAGCCCGTTGATTTCGGCCGTGGGACGGATGCCGATGCGCTCCATGCTGCTGAAACCTTCCTCGCCGGAGAGGAGGAGGACGCCGGTTTCGCGCTGGTAATCGGATTCGCTGACGGGCAGGGCGGCGAGGGCCTCGCGTTCGGCCGCGTCGAGCTTGGCCACATCGTCATAAAAGCCCGGAACGGCGACGCGGCCCCTGGCATCGTGCAGTCCGGCCAGCATCCGGACCAGCGCGGTGGCGGGGTTCATGACCGCGCCGCCGAAGATCCCCGAGTGGAGGTCGGTGGCGGGCCCCCGCACGACGACTTCCATCGCGGCGATGCCGCGCAGGCTTTGGGTCAGCGTGGGATAGCCCTCCGCGATCATTCCCGTGTCCGAGATGGCGATGACATCACAGCGCAACTCGGTGCGGCGGGCGCGGATAAAGTCATCGAGATTCGTGCTGCCGACTTCCTCTTCGCCCTCGATGAGGAAGATGAGATTGACCGGCAAGGATCCTTCTTCGCGGAGGAGGTGAATCGCACCGAGGATGTGGGCGAGGATTTGTCCTTTGTTGTCGGTGGCGCCGCGGGCGAAGACGCGTTTGTTGCGGATGGACGGCTCGAACGGTGGGGAGGTCCAGAGGTCGAGCGGTTCCTCGGGTTGCACGTCATAGTGACCGTAAACGAGCACGGTCGGCTTGCCCGGCGCCTCGGGTCCGCGGGCCAGCACGGCGGGGTGTCCGCCGGTTTCCGCGACCTCGGCCTGGAACCCGCCATGGCGGAGCAGGGCGGCGAGCCAATCCGCGCAGGCCCGCATTTCGGGGGCGTGGTCGGGTTTGGTCGAGACGCTGCGGAAGCGGAGGAAGTCGCAGAGCAGATCCAGATCGGATTGGCCGGAAAAAGAGAACGCTGTCGCGGAATGTGACACGGAGGATCTAAATGCGGGGTTGGGAGGGGGTGGACACCACAATTGGTAGTATGAGGGGTTGCCATCCGTTCCGGACAGCCCTAAAAATTTCATTTTGGAGCTCTTTCCCCATGTATCTCAAGTCTCTCGAACTCGTTGGTTTTAAGTCTTTCGTCAACAAGACGCACCTGGAATTTCACGAAGGCATCACTTCGGTCGTCGGTCCCAACGGTTGCGGCAAGTCGAACATCCTCGACGCCATCCGCTGGTGCCTCGGCGAGCAGTCGGCCAAAGCGTTGCGCGGTGGCGAAATGGCCGACGTCATTTTCAGCGGCACCGATTCGCGCACCGCGGTCGGCATGGCGGAGGTCTCGCTGACTTTCGGAGGCTGCGCCGAGCATCTCGGCACGGACTACGAGGAGGTCTGCGTGACGCGCCGCATCTTCCGCGACGGCAAGGGCGAGTATCTGCTCAACAAAACCCCCTGCCGCCTGCGCGACATCCACGAACTGTTCATGGACACGGGTATCGGGCGCAGCAGTTATTCGATTATGGAGCAGGGCAAGATCGACCTGATCCTGAGCAGCCGCCCGGAGGACCGCCGCGCCGTGTTCGAGGAAGCGGCGGGCATCACGAAGTTCAAAGCGCAGAAACGCGAAGCGCTCCGCAAACTCGAATACACCGAGGCGAACCTCGTGCGCGTCAACGACATCATGCGCGAGGTCAAGCGGCAGATCGGTTCGCTCCAGCGCCAGGCCGGCAAAGCGCGCCGCTACCAGGCGCTCTCCAATGATCTGAAAGTCCTCGAGCTCAATTTTGTCCGCCGCCAGCACGACCGGATTGCCGAGTCGCAGCGAGGTCTGGGCGAGAAACTCCGCTCGCTCGAAGCGCGGTGGAACGACATCACCTCCGCGCTCGAGGAAGGCGAGGCCGCCATTGCCGGCCACCGGACGCGTCTGACCGAGCTCGAAGAGCAGGTCGACTCCTCGCGCCAGTCGATGCAATCCCTGCGCGACCGCATGGTGCAGGCCCGCAGCCGCGCCGCGCATAACGGCGAGGTCTGCGAGCAGCTCCGCCAGACCGTGGCGCGTTGCGACCAGGAGATGGCCGCCGCCCGCGAGCGCCAGCGCGTGCAGCGGGAAGAAATGGGCCGCACCGAGGAAGAGGTGTCCAAGGTCGCCGCCGAATTGTCCGGCCGGTCCGCCGCGCTCGACGCGTTGCAAGCCCGTCTCAGCGAGAGCGCCGGACGCCGCGAGTCATCGAGGCAGTCGATGGAAGCCCTCCGTGCCGAGATCAGCAAGGCGGAGAGCGAGTCGCTGCGGTTGCAGGGCGAGTTGGCCGGACTCGAGGCCCGCCGCGAAGCCACCCAAGCCCGCATCGAATCGCTGGAGAACGAAGGCCGCCAGATTTTCGAATCCCGCTCTTCCGCCCGCCAGCGCCTCGAAGAAACCGCGGCGCAGGTCGCGTCGGCGACCGAAGCGCTGCATGCCGCCGAGACCGCCCTCGACCGGGCTGAAGCCGACGTCGAGCGCGGCGAACTCGAGCGCCAGCGCGTCGAGCAGGAGATGGCCGACGCGCACCGCAATCTCGCCCAGATCCAATCGCGCCTCGAGGTCCTCGAGCAACTCAACTTGGAAGGCGAGGGCGCCGCACCCGGGGCTCAGGCCGTCCTGCGCGGCCTCGACCGCCCCGAGCACTTCCGGCCGGCGGTGCGCGGCATGCTCGGCAGCCTCCTGCGGGTCGAATCCGGATTTCTCCCTGCCATCGAGGCCGCGCTCGGTGCGCGCGGCGACACCATTGTCATAACCGACAAAACCTCGGCCCGGGAAATCCTCGAGTCCCTTTACGAACACAAACTCGGCCGGGCCAGCGTGGTTGCGCCCAACGGCGGCCACTTGGCCGACCAGGGCCCCGCGCCGGAGGGTTCCCTCGGGTGGGCCGCGGACCGCGTCCGTTGCGAGGGCGACGACCTCCAGCGCCTCGTGCGCGGGGTGCTTCGCGGCGTGGCGCTGGCCGCCAGCCTCGACCATGCGACCGAGTTGCGCGGACGCCATCCGTCCGTCGCCTTCGCCACGCAGCACGGCGAGTTGATCGATGCCGCGGGGATTGTCACCGGCGGACGCGCAGGCGAGGGCGTGACCTCCGCTCTGCAGCGCCGCGACGAAATCATTTCGCTCGGACAAAAACTGGCCCTCTGCCGGACCGAACTGACCAAGCACGAGCAGATCCGGCTCGGGGTGGTTTCCGGGCGCGACGGACAAAAGGAAGCCCTCGAGTCGGCCCGCCTCGCGGTGCGGGCCAAGCAAAACGAACTGGCTTCCCTCCGTGCGGGCCACGGCTTGCTCGAGAAGGAATTGCAGGAGGCGGAGAGCCGGTCGGGCGGGCTGAAGCGCGAGCAGGAACGCGCCGCGCAGGACCTCGAGGCGGCCAAGCAGAAGACACAGGAATTGTCGGAGCGCATCGCGGCGTGCCGCGGTCAGGTCGAGGAGTCCAACGCCAAGTCGGCCGAAGCCATGGAGCTGGCCGAGCGCGAGGCCGGAGAGCAGGAAGCCGCAGCCGAGCAGTTCAACGAACTGCGCGTGCAACTCGCCGCCGCCCGGCAACTGGAACAAAGTCTCC
>CAZEYV010000064.1:0-3291 GCA_964516705.1 uncultured Chthoniobacter sp. | reverse complement strand
GAGTTCCTCTTTGATGAAGACCGTGGCAAAGCGGCTCAACTCGAGGTCGGCCACATAATGATCGCGACGCTCCCCGCGCTCGTAGACCACGCGCACCGCACCGAAGGAGCGCAGGAGCTTGAGCCCCTGGCTGGCCGCGCCCAGACTGATACCGAGGCGGTCCATGATGTCGTCCATCGCCATGGGCCGCGGCGCGACAAAGAGGAGTCCGTAGATCTCGCCGACCGATTTGGGCAGACCGATCAGGCGCAGGAAATTGATAAACATCTCGATGGCTTCCACCTCCAGCTCCTGGAGGGCGGAAGCCGCCCCGCGCTCCGCGGCCAGGAGGGGTGGAACGGCCATAGGCGGCCATCCCAGCACCCGGCTTCAGATGTTTCAAGAAAAAATGAAGCGAATGATGATAGGGCCTTGGGGAGGCCCGCATTGACACCCCCGCGGCTTTTCCGGACTTTTGTCATTTCGCCCCGCCGATGAATCCCGTTCTTACTGTTGTCATTCCTTTCTACAACGAGGCGGGGTGCGCGGGCGAAGTGCTGGCCGAGATCCGGCGGGCGCAACCGGAGGCCGAGATTGTGGCGGTCGATGACGGCAGCACGGACGGCACGGATGCCATTCTGCACGCCGCGCCGGGCGTGCGCGTGGTCACGCTCGGGAAGAATTGCGGACAAAGCGCCGCGCTTTATGCGGGGTTGCGCGCGGCCACGGGCGGGATTGTCGCCATGATGGACGGCGACGGCCAGAATGATCCGGCGGACATCGGCAAACTGGTCGCGGCTTTGGCCGACGCGGACGTGGCTTACGGGGTGCGAGCCCGGCGCAAGGACTCGGCGGCACGCGTCCTGGCCGGCCGCCTGGCCAATGCCATCCGCCGCGCGGCGCTCGGCGATGAGGCGACCGATACGGGCTGCACTTTGAAAGTCATCCGCCGCGAACACGTCGGTCTTCTCGTGCCGTTCAACGGCCTGCACCGCTATCTTCCCGCCTTCTTCGCGCGCTCCGGTCTGCGCGCCGTGGAAATCCCGGTCAATCACCGTCCGCGCCGTGCGGGCGTTTCAAAATACACCCTCGGCGGACGCGCCCTGCGCGGGATACGGGATCTCGTCGGCGTCCGCTGGTTGCTCTCCCGCCGCATCGCGTGGCCACCCGATCAAGTCCCATGAACATCTTCCTCTCCCTCTACGAAACCCTCCACGCATTCTGCTCGATCCCGCTGGGGAATTTTCTCGGCGTCAATTTGAACGCGGGCAAACTGATCGGCTACACGGGTGTTTTGCTTTTTTCCGGACGCTGGTTCGTGCAGGTCGCGGCCTCGCATGTCTCGAGCAAGCCGGTCTTCCCGCGGGCCTTCTGGTATATGAGCCTGGCCGGCAGCCTGCTCGTCCTCTTCTATTTCGTCTTCGGCAAGAACGACTCGGTGGGCATCATGGCCAACCTCTTTCCGTTCCTCGTCGCCGCGTACAACCTCTTCCTCGACCACAACCACCGGAAGAGCCGCGGATGACCGTTCCGCCGCCCGCCCTGCACCCCTGGCCGTGGCGCACGGCCTCGGTTGTCCTGATCGCCGCGCTTGTCTGGTTCGGCCGCAATCTCGATTTCAATGTCCACGTCCACCCGGACGAACCGGGCAAAGTCCGCCAGATCCTCGAGGGCCGCTACAACTTCCATCATCCCCTGCTCATGCTCGATTCGGTGCGGGCTGTGGTTGCGGTGGCCGGGGCGGACGACTATGACACAATCATGATCACCGGGCGCCGGGTGGCCGTTTTTTACGCGGCGCTGGGCGCGGCCCTGCTCGTTCTGGTCACCGGGCGGCTTTACGGCACCTGGCCCGCGGCGGCCGCGGGAATTTTCCTCCTCACCTCCCCGCAATTTTTCGAGCTGGCCCACTATTTCAAGGAAGACCCGGGCCTGGTCTGCGGGCTCGCGCTGGGCTTGCTCGCCGTTCTGCTCTACGGCGAGCGTCCCGGCCTGCGGCGCGCGGCGGTTCTCGGACTCGCCGCCGCGGTGGCGGCCTCGGCCAAATACGCCGGCCTGATCTTCCTGCCCTTCGCCGTCTATGCCGTGCTCGCGGCACGCCGTCCGCGCGATCTGGCCATGCTGCTCGGTGCCTTCGCCGGCGGCTACCTGCTGGTCAATTGGCCGGCCTTCGTCTCGGCCGAGGCCTGGACGCGGAGTCTCGGCAACGAAGTGGACCGCCTGGCCGCTTCCGGTGCGGTCAAGAAGCGGAGCGTGCCTCATTTTGCCTATCTTGAGTACTACTGGCGCACCTCGCCGCTGCTCGCGCTGCTGCTCGGGTTGCACGTGTTCCATCTCGCCCGTCGCCGCTTCCGCCTGCGCCCCGTGGAATGGATCATGCTGCTCCTGCCGGCTCTCTATCTGGCGGCCATCTCCTTCACCCCCACGGTGACGCAACGTTATTTCCTGCCGGTCGGCGCCATCTTTGCGTGTCTCAGCGCCGCGGGATTGCTCGTCCTCCTGCCGCTGCGGCACGGACGCTGGTGGGCGGCGCTCGCCATGCTCGCGGCATCTGCCTGGCAGTGGCCCGCGTTGCTGGATAGCGCGCGGGGCTTCGCTGCCGATCACCACAGCGAGGTGATCCGGTATCTGCGCACGGACTTGCCCGCGGCCGCTTTCGTCCTGGTCGACGACCACCGCGAACTGGCGGGCGCACCGGACACCAACCCGCGCCTCGAACGCCGCTGGATCAAACCCGGCGAAAGCCCCGCCTCGCTCCGCGCCGCCGGACTGACGCATGTCGTGGTCACGCAGCGCCGGCAGGCCGAAGTGATGAAAGACGACAAACGTGCCCTCGGACTCGATGACACCCAGACGGACGCCGTGCGCGAATTCTACCGCCATCTCTTCGCCCAAGGCATTCTTTTGCGCGAGTGGCACCGCGGCCCGAACGGCTACCTGCAGGCCAGTTTCCGCATCTACGAGCTGCCGGACGGACCCTGAAATCCGTCCCTGCCCCGCGCTTTGCCATTGCCTCCGGCGCCGACTTTTGGTGCGGTGTCGGACCTCATGCGTATCCGTGCTTTTTCAGGATTGATCCCGCCGGCCGGCCTGGCCGCGGAACTGGCTTCGCCCCCTTATGACGTGCTCGACACCGCCGAGGCGCGGGAAATCATCGCGGCCCAACCGCACAGCTTCCTCCGCGTGGTCCGCGCCGAAGCGACCATGCCGGACGGCGCCAATCCTTACGGTCCCGAGGTCTACGAGCAGGCACGGCGCAATTTCGCGCAGCTGCAGAAGGAGGGGGAACTGGTCCGCGAGTCCGCGCCGCAA
>CAZEYV010000063.1:0-6000 GCA_964516705.1 uncultured Chthoniobacter sp. | reverse complement strand
GGCGGGGGCGACAGCTTCGCCAGCGGTCTGGCCTTCGGCTTTCTCGAACACAACGATCCGCAACTCGCCGTAGACTGCGGTGCGGCCCACGGCGCGTTGGCTTCGACCACGCCGGGCGACACGTCCATGGCCACACGCCGGGAAGTGGAAAAACTCATGAAGGGCGGCGGGGCCCGCGTGGTGCGCTGAGCCATGAAACCCGCGGAACTCTTCAACCTAACCGGCCGGAGAGCCGTGGTCATCGGCGGCACCGGCGAATTGTGCGGCGCTATGGCCGAGGGATTGGCCGGGGCGGGCGCTCACGTTATCCTCGTCGGCCGCGATGCGGCGAAGGCGGAAAAACGCATGGCCGCCATCACGGCCGCCGGTGGCAAGGTTGGCTTCGAACCCTGCGAGGTCACTTCGCGCGGCGAACTCGAATCACTGGCACAACGCGTCGGCAAAGTGGACATCCTCGTCAACGGCGCCGGCGTCAACAGCGCAACCCCCTTTATCGAGATCGAAGAGGAAGAAATGGACCGCATCATCGCCATCAACCTCAAGAGCGTGATGGTGTCGTGCCAGATTTTCGGCGCGCGCATGCTCGCCTCCGGAGGTGGCAGCATCATGAATCTCGGTTCGATGTCGGGCCTCATCCCGCTCTCCCGCGTCTTCACCTACTCGGCGACCAAGGCCGCGGTGCACAACCTCTCGAAAAATCTCGCGCGCGAATGGGCGACACATGGCGTGCGCGTCAACACGCTGGTGCCCGGCTTTTTCCCCGCCGAGCAGAACCGCAAGGTACTCACCCCCGAACGGATCGCCTCCATCATGGGGCATACCCCGATGAAACGCTTCGGCGAAGCCCGTGAATTGATCGGGGCCACCCTGCTGCTGGCCTCCGACGCCGGCAGCTTCATCACTGGCACGGAAATCGTGGTCGACGGCGGCTTCGCGGCAATGAGCATATGAAATTCATCCACGACGATTTCCTGCTGGAGAGCCCGCATGCGCGGCAACTCTACCACGAATACGCGGCGCCGCAGCCTATCATCGACTACCACTGCCATCTGTCGCCCGCGGAGATCGCGCAGGACAAGCGCTGGCCCGACCTCACCGCACTGTGGCTCGGTGGCGATCACTACAAATGGCGCGCCATGCGGGCCAACGGCATCGACGAACGATTCATCACCGGCGACGCCTCTCCCTGGCAGAAGTTCGAGAAATACGCCGAGACCATGCCGGCCCTGCTGCGCAATCCGCTCTACCATTGGTCGCATCTGGAATTGGCCCGTTACTTCAGCATGGACGATCGTTTGCTCGGACCGGACACCGCGCGGGACATTTTCGATCACTGCAACGAGCTACTCGCTCAACCGGGCTTCAGCGCCCGCGGACTGATGGAGCGCTCCCGTGTCGAAGTCGTCTGCACCACCGACGACCCGGTCGACTCCCTCGAACACCACCGGGCCATCGCCGCCGACGAAACATTCGCCACCCGCGTGCTGCCCACCTGGCGGCCGGACAAGGCCCTGGCCATCGACAGCGCCGAAGTGTTTTCCCGATGGATCGAGGATCTCGAAAGAGCATCCGATGTGGCCATCAGCTCGCTCGGCCATTTGCTCGCCGCCCTGCGCCGGCGGCATGATTTTTTCGCCGGCCACGGATGCCGCCTTTCCGACCGCGGGTTGGAAATGATCCCCGCGGAAGACTGCACAGAGAACGAGGCGGCGTCCATTTTCGGCAAGGTCCGCGCCGGCGGAGCCATCACCGCGAACGAGGCCACACGCTACAAATCCTTCCTGCTCCATGAACTCGCCGTGATGGACGCGGAGAAAGGTTGGGCCATGCAGATCCATTACGGCGCCATGCGCAACGTCAACACACGGATGATGCGCGCGCTCGGGCCGGACACCGGCTTCGACTCTGTCGGCGACGGACCCGTTGCCGCATCGATGGCCCGCCATTTCGACCGCCTCGATCTCGAGGGCAAACTGCCCAAGACGATCGTCTACAATCTCAACCCGGGCGACAACGAAGTCGTGGCCGCCATGCTGGGGAGCTTCCAGGAAGGCCCGGTCGCCGGAAAGATGCAGTTCGGCAGCGCGTGGTGGTTCAACGACCAGCTCGACGGTATGACCCGCCAGATCGGGACCCTTTCGCAATTCGGTCTGCTCAGCCGTTTCGTCGGCATGCTCACCGACAGCCGCTCGTTCGTCTCCTACCCGCGCCACGAATACTTCCGCCGCCTGCTCTGCAACATTCTCGGAGGCGACATGAAGGGCGGACTCGTCCCCGATGATATGGAACTGGTCGGGCAGGTTGTTGGTGACATCAGCTACCGCAACGCGCAGCGCTTTTTCGGTTTCGCCTGAGCAGCCGCAGCCTCCGCACCGGAAGCTTTCAAACAACCGCACGGCCCTGCACGCCGGATCCGTGCACATCTTGGATGAGGATGCCTTGGGCGTCGGCGCTTTTGGACGGCCCGGCGACCCAAATGAGTCTCGGGGCTCGGGCATGACGGCGAAGGCGGCGGCCGAGCGGCGGACGTTATCGTTGTGCAGCAAGGCAATGCGGGTCCACGCTCGTGGCTCGTATCGCTCCATTCCAGACGAAACACCTCGGTGATGCGCAACCCGCAAAGACTGCAGTGGCCATGGTCGAGCGCGTCCGCCCTTCGGCAGCGGCCGGAACCGCGCGCAGTTGCACGGGCGAGTGGATAACGCACGGCGGCAGCCGTTTCCTGACGCGCCTGATCACTCCGGCAGAGTGCTTATTGTCCGTCTTTTCGAAGATCGGTATGGACATATTGCGCAATGAAACAACCAAGATAGGCTTTGAGCCAGTAGGCTCGAAAATGATGCGAAAACGAAAAGCACGAAATTCCTCTCTGTAAAATCAAGGTTTTCGAATCCCTCCCTCACCGTATTTCCGCCGCCCGCAGAATCCCCCTTCCCGTGCCGGGTCCGGGGGCTTATTCTACCGGGTTACCGGTGAAGACTTCTTCCGAACCTGCCGTCATCCGCGTCAAAGGCGCGCGGCAGCACAATTTGAAGAATATTGACGTGGTCATCCCGCGGAACCGGTTCGTCGTCCTGACCGGCCCCAGCGGCTCGGGCAAATCTTCCCTCGCTTTCGACACGCTCTACGCCGAGGGGCAGCGCAAATACGTGGAGAGCCTCTCGGCCTACGCCCGCCAGTTCCTCGACCGGCTGGAGCGGCCCGACGTCGACTTTGTGGAAGGCCTCTCCCCGGCCATTGCCATCGAGCAACGCACCGCGGCGGCCGGACCGCGCTCGACCATCGCGACCACCACCGAAATTTACGATTACCTGCGCATCCTCTACTCCGCGCTTGGCGTGCCGCACGACCCGGAAACAGGCGAAGTGGTCCGCCGCCAGACGGCGCAGGAAATCACCGACGCGATCATGGCTTTCCCGCCGGAGAGCAAGGTCGTCCTCCTCGCACCCGTGGTGCGCGGCGAAACCGGCGAGTTCCGCGACATCATCGAGAAACTCCGCCGGGAGGGATTTGTCCGCGCCCGTATCAACGGCCAGATCACCGACCTCGACGGAGAGACCAAGGTCCGCCTCGACAAAAGCCGCCGGCAACGCATCGAGGCCGTGGTCGACCGCGTCGTGCTCAAGCCGGGGTTGCGCCAACGCCTCGCCGACTCGGTCGAGACGGCGTTGCGCTGGGGCGAGGGACAAATCACCGCCTCGGTCCAGGCCCCGGACCGCTCCAAGTTCGAAGACCACCCGTTTTCCACGGCCTTCGCCAACCCGCGCACCGGCTTCACTTTGCCGCGTCTCACCCCGCAGCATTTTTCCTTCAACAGCCACCTCGGTGCTTGCCCGGCGTGCCACGGACTGGGCACCGAGCCCTTTTTCGATCCGGATCTGGTGCTTGATCCGGACAAGTCGCTCGACGGCGGCGCCATCGTGGCCTGGCGCAAGGGAACGCCGAAAATGGAGGCCTACTACGGGGCGATGACCGCGGCCCTGGCCAAAGATGCCGGGGTCCGCACCGACCTGCCGCTGGGCAAATTGCCGGAGTCTTTCCGCGACCTCCTGCTCCACGGATCGGGCGACCGCGCCATCGCGGTGGAATTCGGGGCGGGACGCACCCGGCAGGCGGTGAACAAGCCTTTCGACGGCCTCCTCGCCCAACTCGAACACCTTCTGGCCCGCGCCAAGGGCGAGTCCTTGCGCCAGCGCCTCAAAGCGCTGCAAAACCGCCGACCGTGCGCCCGGTGCCGCGGGGCGCGGCTGCGTCCGGAAATACTGGGCGTGACGCTCGTGACGGAGTCCGGCGCGGAGTTCAACGTGCACGAACTCTGCGATCTGACCATCGGGCGGGCGGCGGAGGTCATGGGACAGTTGCGCCTTCGCGGACACGAGGAGGCCATCGCCGGCGAGGTGATCTCCGAAATCGGACGGCGCCTCGCCTTCCTGACCGAAGTCGGCCTCGATTACCTCACCCTCAACCGGGAAAGCGGCACGCTCTCCGGAGGCGAAGCCCAGCGCATCCGCCTGGCCACGCAAATCGGCAGCGGTCTGGCCGGTGTGCTCTACGTGCTCGACGAACCGAGCATCGGTCTGCACCAACGCGACAACGAGCGACTCATCGCCACGCTCAAACGCCTGCGCGACCTCGGCAACTCGGTGCTCGTGGTGGAACACGACCACGACACCATCGCCTCGGCCGACCACGTCATCGACATCGGACCGGGGGCCGGTCCGCTCGGCGGGCACATCGTGGCGCAGGGCACGCTGGCGGAAATCGCCGCGGCGCCCCAATCGCTGACCGGCCGTTACCTCAGCGGCCAGCTCCGCATCCGCGTCCCGCCCAAACGCAACCAACCCCTGACCCCGCGCACCCTGGTGGCCGGCGCATCCGACGGCTGGCTCAGCGTGATCGGAGCCCGCGAGAACAACCTGAAAAATGTCGACGCGCATTTCCCGCTCGGATGTTTCGTCGGCGTGACCGGGGTCTCGGGCAGCGGCAAGTCGACGCTGGTCAACGACATCCTGCGCGCCGCCTTGGCCCGCGATCTTTACCGCGCCAAGGAAACACCGGGCGCGCACGACGCCATCCTCGGCGCGGGCCAGGTGCACCGCCTCGTCGTGGTCGACCAATCACCCATCGGGCGCACGCCGCGCTCGAATCCGGCCACTTACACGGGCGCCTTCGGCCCGATCCGCGAACTTTTCTCGCAGGTGCCCGCCGCCCGCGTGCGCGGTTACCAGGCGGGGCGCTTCAGCTTCAATGTCAAAGGCGGACGCTGCGAGCACTGCGAGGGAGACGGCATGCTCAAAGTGGAAATGCATTTCCTCGCCGATGTCTACGTCACCTGCGACGTCTGCCACGGGCGCCGCTACAACCGCGAGACGCTGGAGATCACCTACAAGGGGAAAAACATCGCCGATGTCCTCGGCATGACGGTCGACGAAGCGCTCTCGTTTTTCCGGGCCGTCCCCGCCGTGGCCGACAAGCTCGCCACCATGCAGGAAGTCGGTCTCGGTTACCTCACCCTCGGCCAGTCGGCCAGCACGCTTTCCGGCGGCGAGGCCCAGCGCATCAAACTCTCGACCGAACTCTCCAAACGCGGCGGCTCGAAGACCCTCTACGTGCTCGACGAGCCGACCACCGGACTGCACGTTTCCGATGTGGACACCCTCCTGCAGGTCCTCATGAAGTTGCGCAATGCCGGCAACACCCTCATCGTGATCGAACACAACATGGATGTCATAAAATGCGCGGACTGGGTCGTCGACCTCGGCCCCGGCGGCGGCGAACACGGCGGCACCATCGTCGCCGAGGGCCCGCCCGAGGCGGTCGGCCGCGTTCCCGCCAGCGAAACCGGGCGCTACTTGCGCGCCTTCCTCGGCT
Source organism: uncultured Chthoniobacter sp. (assembly GCA_964516705.1). Lineage (GTDB taxonomy): Bacteria > Verrucomicrobiota > Verrucomicrobiia > Chthoniobacterales > JACTMZ01 > JACTMZ01. Next base: position 129 of record CAZEYV010000063.1, on the reverse strand, counting down.
GATGAAAAAGACCGTCCTCTTCGCCACCCTCCTTCTGGCGGTTGCCGCGACGCTGGCAGCCCGGGACGTCGTGGCCAAGGCGGAGAGCGCCATCCGCGAGGGTTTTCCCCAGGCGGCCATCGCCCCGCT
>CAZEYV010000062.1:0-15564 GCA_964516705.1 uncultured Chthoniobacter sp. | reverse complement strand
TCGTTTTGCACGTTCACCGTGCCGCCGCTCTGGGTGAGGACTCCCGTCGCTTGGTTGTGCCCGATCTGCAGCTTGTCGCTCGTGCTCATTGTTCCGCCGGTCATGATCATCGTGCCCGACGATCCCTGCTCCTTGCCGATGAAGATGTTATTGGCCGCCGACAGGGAACCGCCGCTCAGATTGTAGGTGCCGGTGCCGATCTTGTTGTCGTCGCGTGTGCCTACGCCGAACTCCTTGTTCACGATGATGACGCCGTTGGACTGGTTCAAGGTGCCCGTGCCGTTGCGGCGTCCGATATACATGTTGCCGTTGCCCGAGGTGGTGATCGTCCCGCCGTTGACGTTCAAGATACCAGTTCCGCTCTCGCGGCCGACGACGACTTCGTTGGCGACGTTGAGCGCTCCTGTGCCGCTGCGGGTGTAGGTGCCCGAGGCGCCGGCGTTTTCATTGCCGATGTAGAGTTCGTTGTTGGCGGTGATGGTCCCACCGCTCTGCACCACGGTGCCTGTGCCATTGTTGTGGCCCACGATCATCTTCTCATCCCCGGTCTTGGTGATTGTGCCGCCGGTCATGTTGAGCGCACCTGTGCCGCCCTCGCGGCCGATGACAAAATCACGCCCCGTGTTGAGCACCGCGCTACCGCTGAGATTAAGGGTGCCGTTGCCTCCGCCGCCTTGTCCCACGTAGAGATTGTGGTTTAGCGCGATGGTGCCGCCGCTCTGAGTCAGGGTTCCTGTGCCGTTGTCGCGGCCCACCGAGGTATCGTCACCGGCCGTCTTGGTCAGAGTGCCGCCAGACATAGTCAGCGTGCCGGTCCCCCGGTTGTTGCCGACGGTGATCTTGTTGTTCACGGTCATGGTGCCGCTTTCGAGGCTGAAGGTGCCCGTGCTGTTGAGCGAGTCACCGATGAAGAGTTCGCCGGAGACGGCAAGCGTTCCCGCCGTGTTGACCCGCACGGTTCCGGTCCGATTGTCACCAAAGGCACCCACGAGGAGATTGCCCGTGGCGTTGAGTGATCCGGTTCCCTGGGCGAATCCCGTGAGGCCGGCACCACCCGTGGATGTGTCCGCGAGATTATAGGTGCCCGCCGTGTCGTTCTGACCCACGAACATCCAACTGCCTCCGCCCGTGCCGGCAGTTCCGGCAATATGATCGAGGCGGCCTCCCCCGCGCACGACGATATCATTGGGAGTTGCGGCAATATTCGCGGAGATGGTGGCAATATTGGCCGGCTGGCTGTCGACAATGGCATTCTGCCCGGTAGGCACATTCCCGAGGCTCCAGTTCCCCGCGGTGTTCCAATCCGTGCTGCTGCCGCCGGTCCAGGAATTGTCCTGGGCGTTGGCGGCAGTGAGCCCGATGGCCGCGAGGGCGCTGGTGACGAGGGAAATTCCGAGGCTTGAGCGATGGAACCTGGGGGTTTTGGTTTGGAGTTTCATGGAAGGACTGGATGTTAGGAGGTGGATTAGAAGTTCTCTGCCGACGCATGGGTGCAGCCGAAAGAATGGGCAAAAACTACGCTGGTCCTTGCGTCGCCGCTATAGTCCGAAGTGACTAGGGAAAAATCGGATCTATAGCTTGTGAAGCTGGGTTGTTGCGTGGCTAGATGCCCGGCCAGTTTACCCGCAACTTCCAAGACCTCTTCACCCATGAATTTCCCATCGTTGGCCATCTTCACCCGACCGGCCACCTTGAGCGCTTCGCTCCTCGTTCTGTGTCATAGCGCAATGGCCGCTTCCCCAGCCTGGCTCACGGCCAATGACGACAAGATCAAAGCCATCGTGGAAAAGATGACGCTGGCCGAGAAAGTCGGGCAGATGACCCAGCCCGACAGCGGGTCGGTCAAGGACCTCGACGACATCACCACACTTGCCCTGGGGTCGATGCTCAGCGGGGGCAGTTCGGATCCGGAGAGCGGCAACAAGCTCTCGGACTGGGCGGATTTTTACACGGAGCGCCAGCAACGTGCGCTCAAATCGCGGCTCGGGATTCCCTTGATCTACGGGGTCGATGCGGTCCACGGCCACAACAACCTCCTCGGTGCGGTCGTCTTTCCGCACAACATCGGTCTGGGTTGCACCCGGAATCCGCGGCTGGTCGAGGAAATCGCGCGGATCACCGCGCGGGAAGTGCGGGCCTCCGGGATCCAATGGACCTTTGCCCCGTCGGTCGCCGTCCCGCGGGACATCCGCTGGGGGCGGGCTTACGAGGGATTCTCGGAGGACCCTGACGTGGTGGCCCTGCTTGGCCCCGCGTTGGTGCGCGGCTTGCAAGGGGCGGACCTCTCGGGGCAAGAGTCAGTCGCGGCCTGCGCCAAGCATTTCATCGCTGATGGAGGAACCGAATTCAAACCGGGTGGGGGAGAGGGCATGCTTGACCAAGGTGATGTGCGGCTCGACGAGGCGACTCTGAGAGCCATTCATTTGGGCGCGTATCCCGACGCGATCAAGGCCGGTGTGGCCACGATCATGCCGTCTTACAGCAGTTGGAACGGGGTCAAATGCTCCGGCAGCAAGCAGCTCTTGACCGACATCCTGAAGAACGAGCTGGGTTTCGAAGGTTTCGTCATTTCCGATTACAATGCCATCGACCAGTTGGTTAGTCCGGAGACCGACGAGTCCGCGCCGGAGAGCAACAATGCGGCGGGGCAGGTGCGCAGCGCGGATTACAAGAAGTGCATTGAGATTTCGATCAATGCCGGCATGGACATGGTGATGCTGACCGACCGCTACAAGGAGTTCATCACCCTGCTGCAGGAATTGGTGGAGGAGGGAAAAGTTCCCATGTCGCGGATCGACGATGCGGTCACGCGGATTCTGCGGGTCAAATTTGCCATGGGTATGATGGAGGCGGAGCCGGATCTTTGGCCGAACAAAGAACTGCAACCAGAGTTCGGCTCCGAGGCCCACCGCAAAGTGGCCCGTCAGGCTGTGGCCGAGTCTGTGGTCCTGCTCAAAAACGAAAACGCGCTCCTGCCAGTCAAGAAGCTGCCGCGCCGGGTCCACGTGGCGGGCAGCGGTGCGGACGACCTTGGCATGCAGTGCGGTGGATGGACCATCGGTTGGCAAGGCGACCGCGGCGACCTCACGCCGGGTGGAACCACCATCCTTGACGCGATCAAAGAAGCTGCCGGCAACACGACCGCAGTCACCTACTCGGCCGACGGATCTGAATCCGCCGGTGCCGACTTAGGTGTCGTCGTGGTGGGCGAAGGGCCGTATGCGGAGATGAAGGGCGACCGCTATGACCTGGCACTTTCCCAAGAAGACACTGCGGCGGTCGCTGCGCTCAAATCCGCCGGCCTGCCGGTAGTGGTGATCGTCCTGTCCGGCCGGCCCATGATTCTGGGGGAGGTGGCGGACCAAGCCGATGCCATTCTTGCCGCGTGGCTCCCCGGCACCGAGGGTGCCGGAGTGGTCGATGTTCTGACCGGGGCCGCTCCGGCCACCGGTAAGCTGTCCTTCACCTGGCCGCGTTCCATGGATCAAGTTCCACTCGGACACGGCAGGGAAAAGATCGAAAATCCCTTGTATCCCTTTGGATTCGGACTCAGCTATGAATGATACCGGTCGCGGCAACGCCTGCATTGTCCGTAACGCGCCCGGAACCATGTCGGCGGCGACCCTCGAGGAGTTGCCGCAACGGGTCCGCGACATCGCCACGCTGCGCGGCTTCGGATATTCGTTCCGGCAGATCAGCGAGCAATTCGGCATAACGCCGCAGGCCGTGTCGCTCATGCTCTCGCGGCACCGCCGTTGTCTCAAAGCCCTGCGTGGCTCGATCGAACTCGTCGCTCTCTCTCCGAGAGCCGTGAATGCGCTTGCTCGCCACGGGATTCGTACTCGCGAGCAGGCGAGGCAGATGGATGTTGTTGCCCTGCTCGCCGGCTCGCGCAACTGCGGAAAGAAGACCCTTGCGGAAATCCGTCAGTGGCTCGATAGCAATACGTATGTCGAGCAAGAGGCTCCGGCCGAAATGGCTCTGGCCTGATCCCATCGCTCCGAGAATGCCTGCCCCGGTTCCCGGCGGCGGTTGCGGAACGGACCAAAAGAGGGATCATCCGTAGCGGCGGAACCTGGGCCCGGACAGCGGCTGACGGATCCCCGCCGACTCTCCTGTTTCTCAAGGAAACAACGCTCCCCGCAGGCGGATGAAGCGCCGGTTGGCACCGCCGGTCGGGACGGCGTCGCGCACGGTCACTTGCTCGCGGAGGCTGTCGAGCGGCACGGTGCCGGTTTCCACGGTGAAGCCCGGTCCGGAGTTCCATGTGACAAGGTCGCCGGAAACCTCGACGACACAATCGAAGTCGAAACGGTTACGCAGCCGGGTGTAGGTCATGGAGAGGAATCCGTTATGGACCCCGACAACAGGAAATCCGCCGTTCTCCGGCGTCGCCCTCAGCCACGGGCTCAGGCCCGCACCGTAAGCAAAGAGATTGGCCAGACCGTCTTGGTTCGCATCGGCCTCGGGGCCGCTGGCGTTTTGTCCGGCGGCGAACCAGACGTTGCGGAAGGCGCTCCAACTGGAAGTGCCGGGCGGCAACGCGGTGATGCGGACCTGATCAAACACAGCCGTGTTGAGCAGGTCGTTCTTGTGGGAGGTTACAGCCAAGCCGAGCAGGAGCGCCGAGGTCATGGCGGCGGTCACCGTATGGGTGCTGGTCCAAGTCAGCCCGTCATCCGACTGCCAGCCGGTGAAGGTGTTGGCACTGCGCACGATGCGCAACCACAAAGGCGCGTTGCTCCCGCTGAGTTGATGATCGGAGGTGCTGCCGCCCGCGGAATTGCGCCACTGCAGGCGGGTGCCTCCACCCTCCGGGGTGACAAGCAGGGAGACATTCCTGGAGCCCGCGGCGGTTGACTCGCGGACCATCAATCCGGCTTTGGCCCAGTAGTCCGTGTTCGCCATGCTGGCCAGGCGGGCGGTGATGACAAAATCGCCGCTCAAACTCCGGGAGACAAAATGGCATCCATCGGCCGTCTCCCAAATATCCGCGCCGGACCCCTTCAAGGTGAAAGTGCCATCGAGAAAAGTGGCGCTGCCCGGAATGCCCACGCTTCCGATGTCCCGACCGGTCCAGTCCGCGGGGAGTGCGGCGGCGAGGAAACCGACCTCGGCGGAAGGAGGACTGTCATACGTGCCGGCATGGGACAAGACGCGATAGGTGTTGGTCGCTCCGTTCACGGGGGAGGGATCGGTGAACGAGGTGCTCGTAAGATCGGTCGCGATGGTCTGGAACGGGCCGCTTGAGGAGGTGCGGCGCTGCACGGAGTAGTGGGTGGCTCCGAACATGGCTTTCCAGGAGATGGTGCCGTCGACCAGGCTGACGCCGAGCGGGGCGGCGGGGGCGCCTCGGGTCGTCGAAAGAGATGTCATGAGGAAATACTCCCAGCCCGCGAGGACACTTTTGTCGCAGAGGACGGGGTCATTGGCATTTTGCGAGACAAAGAGAGAATTGGGCGCCTGAATGGCGACGGACCGGTTGAGCTGGTTCAGTCTGAATTGCTCGTCAGCTCCCAGGCTGGTGGCGTCGGCATAAAGTTTGTTGTCGGACGCCGAGTAGCGGACGTATCTGCCATTGCCGGCGAGCAAAGCGGTGCGTCCGCCCCCCGCATCGACCAAGGTGAACCGCGTGTTGTCCGTTTCCGAGGTGGCCTCGCAGGTCAGGACGTGAGGGCTCGAGCTTTGCCACGAAAGGTATCCGCCGTTGTTCGCTTTGAGGGAAACGGTGGCTACGGTCACCGGCACCGAGGTGGTGCCCGGCACCTCGTCGCCGGTCTTGGTGAAACGGACGGAGTTGATGTTGCAATCGGATGCGCCGGTGTTGGCGATGCGGATGGCTTGGGGTCCGGATGCGGCGAAGCCGCCGGTCACGGAGACCGTGATCCAGTCCGACCAACCGCGGCTCGGCACCGAAGCCACAGCCAGGGTCTTTGTCCCGTCTCCGCTTTGGATCTCCAGGGTGGCAGCCTGTCCGGAGCCGTTGGCCACGCGCAGGTCGATGGCGTAGGTGCCGGGGGAGGCGACGTCGACGGTGTATTTCATCCACTCGGTCGGTTTGAAAAAGCAGACGTTGTAGCCGTTGGAATCAGGGTCCGAGCAGGTTTCGATATCCACCCCGCCGTTGCGGTAAGTCCAGCGTTCGTTCCATGCCGTGTACTCACCGGTGGTATAGTTGACATTTTCCCATCCGGTATCTCCGTAGGCATAGCCGTTCATGCCTTGGTCATAGTCGGAGGCGTAGACCTTCCCGGGGATCGTGGGAATGGGGCCGAACGGGGCGGTCTCGCGATTGCCGGGCTGAACGAAGATGGCGCGCAGGACGTCGGTCCGGGGCTCGGTGTTGGCCAGTCGGACACTTTCGGCCAGCCGAGTCAGGATGCCGCGGGCCGTTCGGGGTTGCAGATTGGGATTGGAGCCGCCCAGGTAGTTGAGGAGGTCCTCGTAGCCCGGGGGGAAGGTGCCGCTGGCCAAACAGTTGATGCTCCCGAACTTTTTCATCGGCCACCAGGACGTGCCGATGCCTTGGCCGCGGAGCAGTTCGACCATTTTGGTGAAGTTGTCGTTGCTGTTCTCCCCGTGCTCGCCGCACCAAATGGGCCGGTTTTGCGCGGTCCGCAGATCGAGGACCCACTGGAGGTCGGAGGCGAAGTCCGCGGAGGATTGGTATTTGTGGAAGACGTAGACCATTTGGGGGTCCCAGGGCGGGGTCAGCCCGGTGTAGTCGTTGCTGTAGCTGTTTCCTTCGATGAAGAGGATGTGGTTGTCCCCGTTGGCGCGGATCACCCGGGTCAGGTCCTCGTAGAGTTCGCGCAAGAGCGTGCCGCCGGGGAGATTCCAGTTCGGCTCGTTGATCAGGTCATACCCCGCAACCCATGCCTCGTTCTTGTAGCGCTCGGAGAGCTTGTCCCAGAGGCGGACGGTTTTGCTGCGATTCGCCGCGCTTTCCCACAGCGACGGCTGGCCCGCGATGTAGTCGCTGATCCCGCTGTTGTCGCTTTGCCCGCCCGGGGCCGCGTGCAGATCGAGGATGACATAGATCCCCGCCTCCGTGCACCACGAGATGATGTTGTCGAGCAGGGTGAAGCCTTGTTCGTTCCACACATCGGGGGTTCCCAGGTTGACGAAGTATTCGTAATGCAAGGGGAGGCGCACCGCGTTGAAACCCCACGCTTTGATCTGATTGATGTCGTCCTGCGTGACGTGGTTCGCCAGCCATGCATCGAAAAATGCCTTCGTGCTGGCTGCCCCCACGAGATCCGTCAGCTTTCGTTTCCACGTGTGCTGGTCCGGCGCCTGGCTGGTGGAATTCATCATGTAGCCCTCCATGACCATCCAGTTGCCGAAGTTGACCGCGTTAATGATGACCTCCTCGCCGTTCGAACTGTCGACAATCCGGGTGCCGTCGACCTGCAGCAACTGCGCGCAGGCCGGGCCCTGAAGGAGGGCGAGGAGAACGACCTGAAGGAAGGTGCGACGAGCGAGCATGAAGACAGATAGCGCAGTTGCCTGCGAGCGGACATAGTCCTAAATGACTAGGCAAGTCTTCGGCGCAGCTTTGCCAGCGGGGAAGTTGTGTGGTTGATTCAATTTCGTTTTGTCCGCGTTCTTCAGAGCTTCGCTGTTATTGGTCGCCATCGGCGGGGCCATGCCGCTGTCCGCGGCGGAGGAGGTTCCGTTCATGAGCATCAGCCAATTGCGGGAGTTTCCCAATACTGAGGGACTGCACCTCGAGGCGAGAACGAGCGGTATCATCAATCACGTCAGTGACGGCCAGACCGAGATCGCGCTCCAAGATGGGCCGGCCGCCATTTGGATGCCCATGCACGTGAACCGCCCTCGCGATCTCAAACTCGGCCAGAGAGTCGAGGTCTCCGGTTACCTGCAAAAGGGCCAGTTCGCCCCGGACTTTGTCGTGCAAAGGCTCGAGGTGACCGGAGAGCCGGGACTTCCGGAGCCGGAACCTGTCACCGGAAGCCAATTGCTGAGCGGATCCTACGACTGCCGTTGGATCGAAATTTCCGGCATCGTCCGGGCCGTGCACCCGTGGTCGCGCCTCGGTCGCGACCATGCCATCATGCATCTCGACGCCGGGGGCACGCGGATTCTGGTGCTCACCCCCAGCGATCAACTTGACCGGCTGACGGGATTGGTCGACGGGGTGGTGCGGATCAAGGGTATCGATGCCGTCGCGGTGAACGAAGCCGGGCAGGTGCTCACCGCACAAATGCGGGTGACCAACCCGGAATTCATCGAGGTGCTCGAACAGCCGCGGGATGCCTCGAGGCTCCAAGTCACTCCCGTGCGGGGTCTGCTAGGCCATCCGGTCAGCGGGGCCCCCGGCCATCGGATCCGCACCAGGGGAACTGTCACGCACGCGCAGAACAACGAGTCGTTTCAAATCCAGGACGAAGACCGCGGGGTGCGGGTGCGGACCGTGGGCACTGTCGCGCCGCCCGCGCTGAACTCGGTCGTGGAAGTGCTCGGCTTTCCCACTCCGGGTCCGCTGGGTCCCACGCTGGAGGACGGCCAGTTCCGCGTCTTGGGCACCGACACCATGCTCGAGCCTGCCGTGATGGAGACGGCGAGCGATGCTTTTTCCCACGAAGGTCTTCTTGTCCGCGTGACCGGAAGATTGATCGAAACCCAGACCGACGTGAGTCCCGCCCGGTTATTGCTGAAAGATGGTGACCTGCTTTTCGCCGCCGAGTTCAGCGGGCGTATCCCGCGCGAGGCGCTCCCGGCCGGGCCGGGCGCCATCGTCACGGTCACCGGGATCGCCGAGGGCGCGGTCGGCTCGGCGCAAGAGGAGGAAGGCTACCTCAAGCCCCGCGACCTGCTGATTCATTTGCGGAGTCCGGCCGACGTGCAGGTGGTGGAACCGGCGCCGTGGTGGACGCCCTTGCGCCTGGCCGTGGCGCTGGCCGCCACCGGCTCGGCCCTGGTCACCGTCTTGTTTTTCGCCGGACTGCTGACCCGCAAAAACAAGATCCTCGTGGCCGCCGAGTCGGAGCTGGTGGCCGCCCGGGACGCGCTGGCCAAGCGGGTGGAAACCCGAACCGACCAATTGCACGCGCAGCTGAGTGCGCGCCGCAGCGAGCTGAGCGAATACGCCGCGGTAACCGCCGAGCGCAACCGTCTGGCCCGCGATCTCCATGATTCGCTCGAACAAACCCTCGCCGGTGCCGCTTTGCGCATGGATGCGGCCAATGAATTGCTTCCGGATCCCGAAGCCGCCGCGACGGAGCCCGTGCGGCGGCAAATGGAAAAAGCCGCGGAATTGCTGCGGCTGGGCCAGACCGAGGTCCGCCGCACGGTGTGGGGCCTTCGCAGTTTGGCCCTCGAGAAACACAACTTGGCGGAAGCCTTGCGCGACTCGGTGCGACTGCTGACCGAAGACACCGGCATCGCCACGACGGTGGACTTGTATGACGGCGACACCGGTCTTTCCCACGAACAGGAATACGAGCTTCTCCACATCGGGCAGGAGGCCGTGGCCAACGTGCTCAAGCATGCCCGCGCCACGGCCTTGGAAGTCAACCTGCAGCGCAAGGACGGGGCAATTGTCCTGTCGGTGAAAGACAATGGTCAGGGGTTCGACCCTTCTTCCGCCCCCGCGGCCAACGGCCGTCCCCATTACGGCCACCAAGACATGCGGGAGCGGGCCCAATTGCTCGGCGCGGCGCTCGACGTGAGATCGGAAGTCGGCGGGGGTTCCCGCATCGAGGTGGTCCTGCCGCAGAAAACTTGAAAGCCGCCCCTTCGCCATGATCCGCATTCTCATTGCCGACGATCACGAACTCTTCCGCGAGGGTTTGCGGGCCGTGCTCGAGTTGCGCGCGGATTTCGAGATCGTGGCCGAGACTGGCACGGTGGCCCAGACCGTCGCCGCTCACGCCAAGTATCAACCGCACCTGACGCTGCTCGATCTGCAAATGCCCGACGGAACCGGGATCGACGCCTTGCAAACCATCCGCCAGGCCACGCCCGAGGCAAGGGTGCTCATGCTCACGACTTATGACGGGGATGAGGACATCCACCGGGCCATGTCGTCCGGGGCGAGCGGTTACTTGTTGAAGAGCATTCCGGGAAAGGAGCTGGAAGCGGCCATCCGCGCGGTGGTCGAGGGGCGCCGGTATTTGCCCCCGGCCGTCGCGGCACGGCTGGCCGAACGGGACGCGTTCCAGACGCTCACGCCGCGCGAAGTGGAAATCCTCTCGGTTATCGCCCGCGGGCTGTCGAACAAAGAAATCGCCCGCGTCCTTTCCGCCAGCGAGTTCACGATCAAAGCGCACGTCCGGAATATCCTGGCCAAACTCGGCGTGGAGACGCGCACCGAAGCGGCCATCCTCGGAGTCCAGCGCGGATTGGTGCAAATCTGACCGCGGGCGAACCTTCCACCCTCAACCCATCATGTCCAAAACCATCATCATCGCATTGGCCTCCGTGCTCGTCACCATCCGATCATTGTCTGCCCAAAGCCTCGACAACGGCGACTTCGGCTACCCTTCGGAAAACCCCGGGATTCCGGAGGGCTGGACAACTTGGGGTGATTGGTTCCTGCGGGAGACGGTATGGGACCCGCGGCCCCCGTCCGGCGCGATGATGGGCTACCATCACTACCGCGTGGACGGCACCAACAAGTCCGGCATGCACCAAGACGTCACCGGCGTCACCGCGGGTCAGAAAGTGCGCTTCTCCATCCTGATGATGGTGGACCCGCACGGCGCGGACTCGCGGAGGCCCCACGCCGTGGAACTTATTCTCGAGGCGGGCAAAGACGGGCGGCAGGAAACCGTGGCGAAGAGGGAGATTCTCCTCGAAGAGTTTCCCACCGACACCGAATGGCACGAAGTGTCCGTCGAGGGCACCCTCCCGGTGGACAACCTCCGTGTCATTGTCGCGGTAACCCCTTCGTCCTCGGGGCCGAGGCAGTCGGCGGTGAAATTCAGCGAGGCCAACCTCGAGGTGTTGGATTGAGGTTCTCCGGCGCGTGCGGACCGCGTGGTCAGGGTCGAACCGCCTTGACTACCACGAGGCATTCCTTACTGTGAAAACATGAAGAATATCACAGTTTCTGTAGATGACGACCTGTATCACCGGGCCAGAGTCTGCGCGGCGGAACAAAAGTCTACCATCTCCGGGTTGGTGAAGAAGTTTTTGGCCCAAGTCGTGCAGGAGGAGTCCGAGTTCGACCGGTTGAACCGCGAGGAGGGCGCTTTGCGTCAGCGTCTGCGTCGTGACGGAGTTGTTTTCGCGGCCTCGGACCGCCTCGCGCGCGACGAAGTGCACGAACGCCATGCGCTTCGCTGACACAAATATCCTCCTCTACAGCGTGAGCACCGCGCCCGGGGAGGAGGCCAAGGCGTCGGTGGCCCGGTCCCTGCTGGCGGAGAAGGACCTCGTGTTGTCCGTGCAAGTTCTGCAGGAATTCTACGTGCAAGCCACGCGACCGAGTCGGCGCAATCCGCTGCCACATTCCATAGCTGTGGAATTGATCGAAAAGTGGCGGCGGTTCCGGATTCAGGAAACAACGGTGGACATCATGACAGCGGCCTTCGAGGCCACAGAGCGTTGGGGTGTTTCTTATTGGGACGCGGCAATCGTCGAAGCCGCCCGTGCCAGCGGCTGTCGGGAGCTGCTTAGCGAAGATTTGGCCGATGGACAAAGCTACGGCGGTGTGCGCGTGATCAATCCGTTTCGCAGGCTCAACTGAGAAACTTTGACGCGGCTCGCTTTCCCATCGCATGACAATGGTGAAGCACGGAGTCCGGAAGTTCTCTCACCAAGACACGGAGAACACGAAGATTTACCCCGTTCTCTTGGTGCTCTTTGTGTCTCCGTGCGAGAAACTCGGCTTAGTTTGAGGTTGCGTCGGGATTTGTTTGCGGCACGGTGTCGCGGCCATGGCTCTGTTGCAGTTGAAATCCGTCTCGCTCCACTACGGACGGGACTACCTGCTCGACGGGGCGGATCTTTCCATCGAGACGGGCGAGCGGGTCGCGCTGCTCGGACGCAACGGCTGCGGCAAGACCAGTCTCATGCGGCTCATCGCCGGGGAGGAGGGGGCGAGCGCGGGGGAAATCATCCGTTCGCCCGGGGCGGTCATGACCCGTTTGGATCAGGAAGTTCCGTCCGGTCTGGAAGGCGCGGTGTTTGACTTGGTGCGGGGAGGGATTTCGCCGACCCGTCACGAGGAGGATTGGGAGATCGATGTGCGGCTGGAGGAATTGCTGGCCGAAATGGAATTGCCGTCCGGGGCCGAGTTCGGCTCGCTTTCCGGCGGACTGAAACGCCGCGTCCTGCTGGCCCGCGCGCTGGCCGGTCAGCCGGACCTTCTCCTCCTCGACGAGCCGACCAACCACCTCGACCTCGGTTCCATCCTCTGGCTGGAGGATTTTCTCCTCCGGCATCCCATGAGCCTGCTCTTTGTCACGCATGACCGGACGTTCCTCCGTCGCCTGGCCAACCGGATCGTCGAGCTGGACCGCGGACGGCTTTTCGGTTGGGCTTGCGATTATGACACCTTCCTGCAGCGCAAAGCGGACCTGCTCGAGGCCGAGGCCGTGCAGTGGAAGGCGTTCGACAAAAAGCTGGCCCAGGAGGAGGCATGGCTGCGTCAGGGGGTCAAAGCCCGCCGCACGCGCAACGAGGGGCGGGTGCGGGCCCTCCTCGAGCTGCGCCGCGAGCGGGCCCGCCGCCGCGAGCATTCGGGCAAAGCAAAGATGGAAACGCAGGAGGGCGCGTTGTCGGGTCAGCGCGTCTTGCGCGCGGAAGGCGTCACTTTCGCGCACCCGGAAATGCCCGCCCCGGTGGTGCGGGACTTTTCCACCGAGATTTTCCGCGGCGACAAGATCGGGATTCTCGGTCCGAACGGGTGCGGCAAGACCACGCTGCTCAAATTGTTGCTCGGCCGGCTCGCCCCGCAGTCCGGCCGCGTGGCCGCGGGGACCAATTTGCAGGTGGTCTATTTGGACCAGCTGCGGGATCAGATCGATTTGGACAAGACGGTGGCGGAGAACGTGGCCGGGGTCTCGGAGTCGGTGCGCTTCCAGGGACGCGACCGCAACATCCACAGCTACCTGGCGGATTTCCTCTTCCGCTCCGACCGCGTGCGCATGCCGGCGCGGCTGCTTTCTGGCGGCGAACGCAATCGACTACTCCTCGCCCGCCTCTTTCTGCAACCGGCCAATGTCCTCGTGCTCGACGAACCGACCAATGATCTCGATGCCGAGACGCTCGAGCTGCTCGAGGAATTGTTGGTCAACTGGGAGCAAACCCTGATCCTCGTCTCGCACGACCGCGCCTTTCTCGATGCGGTGGTGACCAGTCTGCTCGTCTTCGAGGGGGATGGAAAAATTACCGAGGTCAACGGCGGCTACAGCGATTGGCAACGTTGGTCGGCCCGCGGGGCTGCGGTGCCTCCGGCCGCCGCGTCCGTTGCGGCCAAGGCGGATGGCCCGAAAAAGGAACGCCAAGGACGCGCGGAAAAATTTCTCAACCGCGAGCGACGGGAGTTGGAAGAATTGCCCGCCCAGATCGAACAGTGGGAGGCGGAGCAGGCGCGTTTGGCCGCGCAGTTGCAGGATCCGGAGCTTTATCGCAGCAATCCCGGTGCATTGCCGAAGATCGAAACCGAATCCATCGCGCTCGAGGCGAAAATCCGCGCGGCCTACGCGCGGTGGGAGGAGTTGGAAGCGAAGCGCTGTGCGTTTGAAGGTAAAGTAGAAGCGGCGTCCCCGCCGCTTGTTGTTCGGGGTTAAGCGGCGGGGACGCCGCTTCTACTTTTAAGACCGCCGCGGCAACGCCGCCACCGAATGGGCAACGGACGGTGCCTCTTTCAGGGCATTCGCGCGCTCAATCTTGGCGCGTGAAAAGTGGCACCGGCATCTTGCCCGTGACCGACAGACATCATCGGCAGGATGCCGATGCCACTCCGGAATTCCAGCCGGGAATGTTATACCAAGGGCCCATCGCATTTGGACTTTGTCGTTCGGCCCCGGGATAGGGTAGGACCTCCGGGCCGACCGTGAACATTCTCTGGGATTCGACACGGCCGGTCCGGAGGCCCTGCCTTATCGCGGCTGGATGATCCGCGCGCCGCGCTGCCAGGTGAAGTAGGACCACACCCAGTGGATAAAGACATTGATGCGGTTTCGCATGTGCATGAGGAAAATGAGATGGACGAAGAGCCACATCAGCCACGCGGGGAAGCCGCGCATCTGCAGACCGGCCACATGGACCACGGCCGCCTTGCGTCCGATCGTGGCCATGGTGCCTTTGTCCCAATAGACAAACGCGGGACGTGATCCGGCCTTGGCCTCGGCAGTGACCAGCTTGGCGATGAACTGGCCCATTTGAATGGCAGCCGGAGAAACGCCGGGCACCGCGACGCCCCTCGGGTCGGTCAAGGCGACGAGATCTCCGGCGGCAAAGACTTCGGGGTAGCCGGGCAGACTGAGGTCCGGCAAGACCTCGATGCGGCCGCTCCGGTCGAGCGGAATGCCGGCCAAGGTGCGCGTCACTTCACTGGCCTCCACGCCCGCGGCCCAGATGATGATGTCCGACTCGATGCGTTCATGGGCCATTTGCACATAGCCGCGGCCTACCTCCTGCACCGGGGAATCCAGATGCACATGGACACCCATGCTGGTCAGCCGCTCGCGGGTGTAATCGGGCAGACTACCGGGAAACATGGGCAGCAGTTTGGGTCCGGCCTCGATGAGGTGCACCTTGGCGCGGGATGGGTCGATGCGGCGGAAATCATCTTTGAGCACCCTGCGGGACAATTCGGCCAGCGATCCCGCCATTTCCACGCCCGTCGGTCCGCCGCCGACGACCACCATGGTCAAAAGCCGGTCCGTCTCCGCGGGGTCCGCGGACGACTCCGCCCGCTCGAAGGCCAGCAGCACTTCGCGACGGATGTTCATCGCATCCTTCAGGCTCTTCAGCCCGTGGGTGTGCTGTTCCCATTCGTGATGGCCGAAATAACCCGTCTTCGCGCCGAGTCCGATGACCAGATAGTCATAATCCAGCACATGCTCCTTCAAGTGCACCTGCCGCGCCGGCAAATCGATCTTGGTCACCTCATCCATCAAGGTGGTGACGTTTTTGCGCGCGGACAAAATACCGCGCAGCGGTTGGGCCACTTCGGCCATGGTCAGACCCGCGGTGGCGACCTGATAGAGCAGCGGTTGAAAGAGATGGTGATTCCAGCGGTCGACCAAGGTGACCCGGAATCGCTCGTCGGTTAACTTTTGGGTACAGGCTAAGCCGGCGAATCCGCCGCCTAAAATAAGAACATGCTTTGTTTTCATCGAAACCGTGCGGGAATGTAACGCCTGTCAGCTCCAAACGGGCTGGAATAATTTCGAAGGCGAGGAGTGCTGAGTCGAAACGATGCCATGGAACCCCGGATGACGCGGATTTCACAGCGGAGGCTTGGCGACACGGACCCAAGTCCCTGAACCCGCGTGTTGGCGGGTGTGTGCCGGGAGTAACTGGGGGCACCATCCGTGCAATGGGGGAAAGGCACCGACGCTCATAGAGCGCCGCTACACCTCG
>CAZEYV010000061.1:0-3591 GCA_964516705.1 uncultured Chthoniobacter sp. | reverse complement strand
GCCGCGGTGCGCGAAGCATCCCGGTAGTGGGGAAAAACAAACTCGAAATGCCCCAATCCCTGCCCCGTCAGCGGCGCGTCGTTGATCATCCTCCACGTGTCGAGGAAGACCGGTTGACGGAAATCGACCGTTCGGGATTCCCCGCTCCCGGCTGCCATGGCATCCCGCCAGAGTGCATCCAGGCGGTCCCGCACCGTACTCCCCCCCGCCACCAGCAACGTCGCAAGAAACGCCGCGAGAACCACCGTGGCAAAAAGGGCCGTGCGGCGTTTGACAGCCTGACCAGCCGCCCCCGCCACCCAAAGAGCAAAGCCCACCGCGAGAAAGACCACCCCCGCCCGCGAGGTGCTGAAGAAAAGCAAGGTCGCCAGGGACGGAGCACCCCAAAGGGCCGAGAGAACAGCCCCCGCGCGATGATGATGCACCGCCTCCCAGTGCATCAGACCGAAAGAAACAATGGAGCCGACCACAAGCAAGGACGCCGTGTGGTTGCGGTTGGGCAGAAGGCCGAAGTTGGCCCCGCCGGAAAACGGATAGGTCCACGTCGTGTGGGCCTGCACGATGGAAACAATGGCATAGGCCGCGACCATGCCCGCGACCGCATGGAGGAAGATGCGCAAAGAAGGTATGGCGAGCGGCGAAGCGAGGAGGAACCAGCCGCCGACGATCGTCGCGGCAAGCGCGAACCACCAGAACATGAGATGGCCCGGCATGGTGGCGTAGGACGCCGCCAGGCGCACCGAGTCAGGTGCCGCAGCGCGCCAAGCAGGCAAGCTGTCTCCGGTTGCGAGCAGCGCCGACGCTGACGCAGCAGCGAAGAGAAGTGACAGACCCACAGGCCACCAACCGGGAAAGGCGGATGGACGCCCCAGAAGCATCCCCACACCTCCGCCCGCCGCGACAGCGGTCAGAGCGGTGACGTCGAGACGTCCCGAGATGAAAATCGCGATCGAGGTGCCGACCAGACACGCGAGCGCACCCAGAAGTTGCCGGTAGGGAGCCAGTGACATGGCGGCATTCGGACCGTCACGCCTTGCGGCCCCCCTGTGTTCAGGACATGCAAAGGCCCTTCGCCAACCGCGAAAGGCCTGCACCCGGACAAATTAGGCGCGGCGGCGACGGGCAGCGAAGAATAGAAGTCCGGCCGCAGCAACAAGCAGCGCGTAGGTGGACGGCTCAGGGACAACCTGAAAGTCGTTCACCGCGATGTAGTTGGAACCCGGATCCTCATTGTTGCCGGAAGCCAGAGCCCAATCGAGCGAGATGGTGCCGAAGTCATCGGAACTCGTGCCGGTGGCAAGGCTGCCGACCGCGATATTGCTGTAGTTCGTAATGACGGTCCGCGTCGCGGGATCAAGCCGAGTCAAAGACAGGCTGTAGGTCGAGTCGGTGATGTCGACTTGTGTAGTGAAGAGGGAGCCATAACCAAGGTCGATCACCGTCCCCGTAGGCGAACCTGCGGCGATGGTCTGCAGAGTGTAAGCGTTGGACAGGATATTGATGCCGGGCGTGAATTGCAGCTTCAGAAGACTGGCGGTGTTGGCTGAATTGCGGAGGTCAAAAGAGAAAGTATCCGCGTTGGTGAAGACCGTTGTGCGTGACGCAAAGATGGACCATTCCGCCTGAAAACTCACAACAGCATAGTTGGTGTAGGAGTCGAACGACTTCCAAACCTGCACGTTATTGGTGCCGGGCAGAATACCAGACGAGGCGCTGACTCCGCCTTGGACGAGGCTATTGTTGGCGAGAGGAAGCGGGGTGTAATCGTCGACCCGGGCGATGAGGTCCGTCTCGCCGAGATCTGTTACGGCGTTGTAGGGATCATTGCCCTGCCAGCGAATGGACTCTGGTTGCGATGTCGAAATGATGCCCGAACCGCGAACGTAGCCCGCGTTGGTATTGAAATTTTCCGTGGAGAAGTTGGTCTGGGCGGAAGCAACCTGCGGTAGCAACACGAACAGACCCGCGAGAGAAAGTAGGCCAATGTTTTGAAGTGTGGAGTGTGTTTTCATTGGTGGGAGGTTTGGCGGATTAGAAGTGAACTACTTGGTGGTTGGGTGCGCAGTAAAGACTGAAGTTGTCAGCGGGGACTTGTTGTTGTCTGAGAGTCAGGCGGCGGCGGCGGCGGCGTCACGGTGGCCGGACGCGGAGGCCGCTGGGCGTAAGAAGAGCTGATGAGCACGCATGCAATGGCGCCGATAAGGAGAAGTTTTGCTGTCATGGATTTAGGCATATTACCTATTCTCAACCGCTGGGCAAGGACTTTTTTCCTGTTTTTCCCACTTTTTTTTGACCCTGGAATCGGGGCTCAAGGGTGGCCTTGGCAAGAAGGAGGAGCTTTTCGTGCGCGAATCCGGGCCTTTTTCTTTTCGGCGCCCTATTCTACTAGTAACACCCAGCCACATGTCGACCGCTGTTTCCCCTATCCGCGCCTGGCCCGCTTCCGTTTGGTGGTGGCTCGCCGCCTTGGCTATGGGCTGGCTTCTGGTCATCCGGGCCCATTGGTGGGAGTGGTCGCTCAACCCGCAATACAGCTACGGAACGCTCGTGCCGCTGCTCTGCCTTCTCCTGCTGGGCCGGCGCTGGGCCGACCGTCCGACCCCCGCCCCGCCCGGCCTGTCCGGTCGCCGGTGGGCTATGACGGCGGTCCTGGGGGCCGCCGCAGTGCTTGCTGCGTGCCTGCCGGTCGCCGCTTCGAACGCCGACTGGCGCCTGTTGCCGGCGGTGTCCGCTGCCTGCGGCGTCGCTATGACACTTTCCGCGATCTATCTCCTCGGCGGCGCCCCTTGGTTGCGGCACTTTGCCTTTCCCGTGCTCTTCTTTCTTGTCGCCGTGCCGTGGCCGCGACCGCAGGAGACCGCCATCATGGGCTGGCTCATGTCGCGCAACACGGGGTTCTGCGTCGAGGCCCTGCACTGGCTGGGCTATGCCGCCGAACAGCGCGGAAATCTGATCGCCATCCCGGGTAGCGTGCTGGGCGTGGAGGAGGCCTGCAGCGGCATCCGGTCTCTGCAGAGCAACATCATGGTCGCGCTCGCCGTCGGGGAGTTTTTCCGTCTCACCGTCCCCCGCCGCATTGTCCTTTTTCTCCTCGGCCTCGGCACCGCCCTCGGTGGCAATGCCATCCGTTCACTCACCCTGTCCGTGGCCGCCTGCCGGTCGGGCACCGCCGCGGTTGACCGAATCCACGATGGCACGGGCCTCGCTGTCATGGTGGTCAGCTCGGCACTCGTCCTGCTTGCCGGCAAGCTTCTCTCGCGGACCACGGTTGCCACGCCCGCCAACCCCCTGCCCCGGGCCGCGGCGGCCGGCACTGACCTCCTCCCGCGGGGACTTTCGCTGCCCGTGGCCGTTCCTCTTGCCGCCATCGTTCTTTGGTCGGTCGCCGGGATCGGCGGCGAGGCCTGGTTCCGCTGGCATGAAAGCAAGGCCCCGCCCGTGCCGCTGCTCTGGGCGCTCGCCCCGCCGGGACCCGACGACCAAGCGCGCGAAGTGCCGATCGCGGAGCGCACGCTCGACATACTCCTCTTTCCCGACCAAGCGTATTCCGAGCAGTGGCGCGATGAGGGCGGCTGGCAATGGCAGGCCTTC
>CAZEYV010000060.1:0-2638 GCA_964516705.1 uncultured Chthoniobacter sp. | reverse complement strand
TGCGCCCGCCCCCGCCCCCCGCCCCCCCCCGGACCCCCCCGCCGAATCGCGCCAGTCGATCCGGAAAATCATGCAGCGCGACCACCTCTAGCAACGCCGTCTGCACCGCGTCGAGCCGCCAGCAGGACGAAAGCCATTCCCGCGGCAGGCCTCCCTTTTCCGCGTTGCTTCCGATGCGCTCGAAAGCCCAGGGCGTGTGTTGCGCGTCCGGCAAACGATCGATGAGGAGGCGGAGGATTTCCTCCAAGCGTGCGAGGTCCCACAGCGCCGGATGAAGCGGCAATTTCCACGGCTCGCCGGACGGCAGGCACTCGGCACGCCATCCGCGCCACGTCTTGGCCTCCGCTTTGGGTGGCACCAGCGGACCGAACCCGCCGGTGACCACACTGGTGGCGGACAACTCGCGGGCCATGGCCGGCAGCGTGTCGCGCAAAAAATCCGCGTGACACCGCCCGATCGGGGGGTGGTCGTCGAGAATGACATAGACCTGCGTGTGTCCCCGCCCGAGCAGATCATCGCAGGCCGAATGCACCACCCGCATCCAATCCCGCGGGTCATCGCGCAAAGGCAGACCGGACCTTTCCGTCCCGCAGAGAAAAATCTCCGGATGCTCCGGCCAGAAACGGTCGATTTGCCCGCATGTCCAGCGGGCGAGCGGTTCATACCGCGGCGCCGTGGGCATCAGGATCGGAGGCGTCATCGGGCACCGGCTGCCAACCGCGTGCAAAGATCGGCATAGTCCAAAGCCATGCGGTCCCCCGAGGGAAGTTGGGCCAGCACTTTGGCCCGGAACTCCGGCCAGCGTTCCGCCATTTCCCGCAGGGCGCCGGACGGATCGTCGCGGAACCCGAGCCCGTAGCGCCGCCCCGCCTCGACGATGCCGCCGCCGTCCTCGTGGTGAACCAGCGGCAAACCGCACTGCGCGCCCTCGACATGATGCATCCCGCACGGCTCCCATCGCGACGCCGTCAGGTAAATGTGGCATTCGCGCAACTTGTCGGCGAGCGGACGGCCGGTCATGGGTCCGAAAAGCTCGGCCGAACGCCAGCGGATGGAATCCGGCCAACGTCCGATGACCCGCAAGCGGAAACCGGGCAGCCGGCCGTCGGCGATAAGGTGATCGACCTTTTCGTAAATGTCATAGCCCTTCATCGGGTTGTCCGACCAGTGGTGGGTGACGACGACCAGCGGCTCGCCCGGACGCGGCACCGCGGCGCCGAAGGGATGATAGACCGCGGGATCGGCGCCGTTGTAGATGCATGTGTGCGGGCGGGACGGATCGAACCATCTGGCCGCGAAATAATCCCGCAGCCATTCGGCGATGAAGACCGTGTGGTCGGCCAACTCGCTGGTCTGGCGCAGCAATTCGTCGATGTCGTCGGTTCCCTTGCGCTGGTCGCACTCGTTGATGCGGTGCAAGATGGGAATATGCGGATGGTCGCGGCGGAACTCCCGCAGCTGCGGCAGGCCGAATTTTTTCTTCGGATGGTCCATGCGCGGGTCGATGACGAAAACGAGGTCCGGCACCGGATCGAGGGCATATTGCACGCGCCAGCCGCGACGACGGAGCAGGGACGCCAGTTGGTGCACGAACGGACTCGCCCCGCCCCACGGCGAGCGGGTCGGCGCCATGCTGATGGCGATGATCGGGCGCTTGTTGCGTTTACCCCACATGGACTTCAGGGTGAGATCTTCATGTTTCTGCCAGCACGACAAGTTTGAGACCTTCTACTTTGCCGAAATGCCGCTTATTCCGCGAAACGAGCGGCAGGCCGTTGGCCAGGGCGACAGCGGCGATCCAGAGGTCATTTTGTCCGATGTCACCGTAGAAGCCGTCCACTTGGGCCTGCGTGCAAACCCGGGCGTAAAAAGGTATGGCAGCGCTCGCGTCGTAAATCGGCAGACCGGTCTGTAGAAACGCGCCAACAAGTTGCGGGTCGTGCCCGGCTCGCGTCGCGCCGTGCCAGAACTCACCAAGAACAACCCAAGGGAGTCCGAGCACCCGGCTGCTGTTGCTTCGTCCGAACTCCACCGCCCATCTGTGCTTGCGCCACAGCCCGACAAGCAAGGTGGCGTCGGCAATCAGATCCATGGATCGTGCTTGGTCTTGTTCCGCAAATCCACGCTCTGCTCCAGAAGGTCATTTCCAACCAGGGAATCCGTTCCCGCCCTCTCGACGAAATTGACGAAAGCCCCCAGGGTTCCCGGCACCGGAACGACCCTCTTGACCACCCGTGAGAAGGATTCCCGCTGGGAGGATTTCCACATCTTCAGAATCCCGTAAGCCTCATCGTCCAGAGTGATGGTTTTCATGGGTTCATGCATACACGCACAGGCACACAAATCAAGCTATGCGGTCGCTCGCCACGCACTGCGTCACCAGCGAGGCGACTCGGTCCGCGAACCCGGCAGCCGTCCATCGGGCCTCGCGGAGCGCTTTCGTGGCGTTGCCCGGCAACGGACTCCGCAAAATTGTCCCGATCGCCGCCACCAGAGCCGTCGAATCCGCAGGAGGCACCAACCGCACTTCGTGGCCGTCGCGGATGACCTCCGCCCCCCACCAACCTGCGGTCTTCGTGTGCACCACCGGCGCACCGCACATCATGGCCTGCATGGCCACACTCTGGCCCGAAGGCTG
>CAZEYV010000059.1:0-8322 GCA_964516705.1 uncultured Chthoniobacter sp. | reverse complement strand
GGCGGTTGCTCTCACCTGAGGAGGTGCGTCGCAGCTTGAATTTGGGCGGGAGCGGGGCCAATGAGAACAAAGCCTGAGGAGATCGAGGAGTTGATCCGGCGTCAGCCGCGCCTGACGTCGGAGCGGTTTTGGCAGCAGCTGGAGAAGGCGAGAACGTTATCGCCCAGCGTGGAGTCCTTAACGACGACCTCTCATGAGCCTGCGACTTTTTCGCAAAAGATTCCGCATGTGAATTGACGGATAACCATGAAAACGATTCCGGAAGTCACCGAAGCGCGCCCGACAGGTGCGTGGCGTGTCTGGATGAACTTTGCGGACGGAGTGGAGGGTGAAGTCGATCTTTCGCGGTTTCTGGGATGTGGGCCGGTGTTTGCGCCGCTGGCGGACGAGGAGTTCTTCCGCCAGCTGCGCGTCGAGGCCGGAACAATTGCCTGGCCGAACGGCGCGGACATCGCACCGGAACGCTTATACGAATTGCTCGTTGGGACGGGAGTGGAGATTAGGGATGAAGCGGTTTTGGCGGCAGGATCGGTGGTCACGCGCAATGTTCCGGCGAATGCTGTTGTGGCGGGGAATCCGGCGAGCGGCCGCGGCGAGCGGTGGCGAGCGTAGCTCGCTGTAACTGGTGGCTGGTAGCTGGTAAAAAGTAACGGCGGGAATTGTTTAACAAAAGGTAACGAGCACCGGAGCGCGCGGGCGCTTGGGGCAGATGGCCGCAGGCCACCGCAGGCGAGATGAGCGGGAGCGAGGGAGTCAACGTAACGAAGGGGCGCGCGATGAGCGCGCTTTTTTATTTCTGGGGAAGAGGATAGGTTCTGCTGACTTAATGACACCGGAACGTAAGGAGAGGCGGCGCGGAAGAGTGTGCGGGCCTGACGGGCTTGCGCCCGTGCGTTTGCGTGCCCTGAAGCTGCTTGCCGCTGTGGGTCTGGTGAAGATTCCGGCGCGGTCTCCCCGTGTAGCGAGGGCGCTGGACAGGATGGGGGACAAGGAATAAGGGTGTTTTACGAAATGCAGACAACTGCCCAGTCTGAAATCTCGTGCCGTGGCATCAGAGAAGAGGTGCTGCGGGACGAACGTTATCCGGTGCACCGGATTGCCGACGCGTTGCTGCCGTATTTGCGGGTCTTGGTGGGCAAGTTCAGCCCGGAGCGGGTGGTGCTGTTCGGTTCTTATGCCTATGGCCAACCCACGGCCGACAGCGATGTGGATTTGCTGGTGGTGAAGCCTCTGCAAGGGAGCGCGCGCGCGGCGGCTACGGCGATCCGCAAGGCGTTTCAGCCGTTGCGCCGGGAGGGCGTCAATCTGCCGTTCGATATCGTGGTGCGGGACTCGAGGGATTTGGACGAACGGCTGCAACGCGGGGCGATGTTCCATGCGGATATCACATCGCGGGGAATCACTCTGGTTTGAAGACGGACGAGAATAATCCCGAGGATTGGTTGAAGAGCGCACGCAGTCGTTTGGCCTCGGCAGATCGGCTGTTTGCCGAGGAGGGCGCTTCCGAGGCCGCGATCGAGTTGCTTCAGGAATCAACAGAGCGGTTTTTAAAGGCATATCTCATCGTCCGCGGCTGGCGGCTGCGAAAGATTCATGATCTTGGGTCTCTCCTCGCTGAGGCAGAGAAGCATGAGGCCGCATTCGGCGCCTTCGCGGATTTCGCCGATGAGCTGACGGATCAGTTCTGGGCGATGCATTACCCCGGCGGTGAGCTTGACGATGCTCCTCCGGACTTTGCGGCCTTGCGTGAGCAGCTCGCGAAGATGCTAGCGCTCATCCAAGCTTAGGACTGGGAGTTGTTCCTGCTTTATGTCGCCTGAACGCATTTTAGGGATTCCGTTTTTCACCGGGACGGTGGAGGAGGCGGTGGCGGAGACTTGGCGCGGGGGGCTGGTCGTCGCGCCGTCGGGGCCGAACCTGGCCAATGAGTTGCGTCACGTTCCGGACTACCGGCGCGCGGTGGAGACGGCGGATGTCGCTCTCACGGACAGTGCGGTGATGGTGGCGGTGTATCGTGCGGCGACGGGGCGCTCGGTGCCGCGGCATTCGGGGTTGAAGTTTCTCGAGGCGATGTTGGCCGATCCGGCACTCAAGGAACCGGGGGCGGCGTTCTGGGTGATGCCGACGCGGGAAGAGGGCGATCGTATTGCGGAGTGGTTGCGGGCGGAGGGATTTCCGGTGGACGCGAGCAACATGTATGTGGCGCCGTTTTATCGGGTTTATCCCATTGCCGATGAGGAATTGCTGCGGAGGCTGCGAACGGCGAAGCCGCGGGTGGTTTTTTTGAATCTCGCGGGCGGTAAGCAGGAGGTGCTGGGGGCGTGGTTACGGGAGCGGCTGGATCCGTGTCCGGGGATCGTGTGCACGGGGGCGGCGGTGGCGTTTCTGGCCGGGACGCAGGCGAAGATTCCGGTCTGGGTGGATCGCAGCGGGCTCGGGTGGTTGATGCGGTGCCTTTATGAGCCGCGGAAGTTTATTCCGCGTTATGTCAGTGCTTTGCCTTTGATTTGGATGGTGTGGAGCGGCGCGCGGCGCGCCGCGAGGGATGAGGCTTGAGGGCTGAGACCTGAGGGGGAAGAGGAATGTAGAATGCAAAATGATGAGTGCGAAGTTACGGAGGGGAAGGTTAAGAGACTAAAAGACAGCCGGAGTGAAACGGAGACGGGTCGCTGCGGCGACCAACTGATACCGCAGGCGAAGCCGTAGATAGATCGCCGCGGCGACCAAACAGCCGGAGGCAAATAAGTCCGAGCGGCTTGCAGCCGCACGGACTGATTGAATTCCTCGAGCTGGATGACCTCAGCACGAGGAAGTTGCTCCGTCAAAGGAGTGAAATGGGGCGCGCGATGAGCGCGCCTTTTTGATCTCAGGATTTGTGATCTTGGGTTTCGAGCCACTGGCGGGGAGTGAGGATAGGGATGCCGCTGTATTCCGCGAGCACAAGCAGGTCCTCGTCACCGCTGATGATGCAATCGGCTTGGCCTGCAACTGCCCAAGCGAGCACCGCGACATCGTCGGGGTCCCGGCATGCATTTCTTGGCAGTGCCGCGGGTCGAACGATTTCCACGCGCCGAACGTAAGTGCGAAGGAAGGGAATATCTTTGGCTCTGACTTCGAACTTTTCCTCGAGCTTGTGGTGCAGTTCGTCCAGCAAGGACCGCGAGGAGATCAGGATATGGTTTTCGAGGCGTCGGCGCACCAAATCCCGACACAGGCCATCGGCGACCAGAGCGGCAATGAGGATGTTGGTGTCGAGGACAAGTCTCACGAGAAGGCGCGAAACACGTCTTCATCTGTATAGATGCCACGCGCACGGGCCGCCGGGACCAGCACCTCACGTGAATCATCGAGCGCTTTCTGCCAAAGCTTGGTGCGGATGGCGTCGCGGACAAACTCGCTGGCATTCCGGTGCTCGGACGCCGCAGCCCGCTCCATCTCGCGGCGGAGTGTGGCCGGCAGGCTGATGGTAAGTGTGCTGCGCATGCTGTAAGAAGATATCTTACAACAACGAATTGTCAAACGGAGACCGAAAGACCAAGCGGCGGAGGAAGACTCGATGAGGTGAAGAGCGCGGCCGAGACGGTATGGGGCGAAAGGCGAGAGGCATTAGAACCTATCCCAAAACCTCACGCGGTGGCGCAGGGTCATGGCGGGGCAGATGGCCAGGCGTGAGGCGGGAGCGATGCCTCTGCGCATCGTGACCGACGAAGCAACACCGCCAGATGCCCCGCCAAGGCCCTGCCCAAGAGGGTTGCGGCGCCTTTCGCCTGCTGCTGTGTCGCGGCGCTCGGGACAGTATCGCAGAGGATACAGCCACTTCGCTTGCTCCTTGCATCAGACGAAAATTATCCGCAACGCCACCCCGTCAGGTTTTGGGATAGGTTCTAGGCATTAAGGTTAAAGGCGGAAGGCTTCGGAGGGGAGTCGTTGGAACAGAAGGCAACGAAGGAAACGAAGAGGGCGCGCGAGGAGCGCGCTTTTTTATTTTTGCGGGGCGGGGTATGGTCCGGGCATGAAGGCGCGTGAACTCGGGCTTGGCGGGATGATCTTGCTGGAGCGTGATGTGCATACCGATGCGCGGGGTTCTTTCGACGTGGTGTGGAACGGCGGGGAACTGGCGGCCGCGGGGATCGGCGCGGAGTTTGTGCAGGACAATGTCATCAAGACGCGACGGGGGACGCTGCGTGGGATGCATTTCCAGACCCGGCATCCGCAGGGGAAACTTTTCACCGTGCTGGAGGGCGAGGTCTTCGAGGCGGCGGTGGATTTGCGGCCGGACTCGCCAACCTTCGGGAAGTGGGAGGGACTGACCCTGACGGCGGAGGAAAACCGGAGCCTCTGGTTGCCGCCGGGTTTTGCCCACGGTTTTTTGGCGCGGAGCGAGCGCGTGGTTTACCATTACAAGGTGACGGCACCGTGGGATCCGGAGGCGGCGCATGCGCTGGCGTGGGATGACGGGGAGGTCGGCATCGCCTGGCCCTTGGCGCCGGGCGAGGTGCCGGTGTTGTCGGAGAAGGACCGGGCGGGGCTCAATTGGAGCGCCGTGCGCGAACTGGTCGGACGCTGATTTGTGCTCGTCAGGGGCGGGGGTCGGACGCAATTCTTCCGGCCCATGATCCCGACTCCACTCGGCACGACACGGACGGTGGTGCGTCCGCTTTACGCCCTTATTGCGCCGGACAGTCATGTGCCCGGCGTGGAGCCCGGGTGGACGAAATCGGCGCCGTTCGTTTTGGTGTCCGCCGGCCTGGGGGCCCGGATCACCGAGACGCTTTATGTCATGGAAGCCAGCGGCCGCGGGGCCGGTCATACGCATGCCGACGAGCATTTCTATTATGTGGTGGAAGGCGCCTGCGGGGTGAACGGGAATGAGCTGAAGGCCGGGGGCTTTGCCTACATTCCGGCGGGCGGCACCTTCGAGATCACGAGCCAGGCGGGGGCGCGGGTCCTGCTTTTCGCCAAGAAATACGAGGTATTGCCCGGCGCGGCCGCGCCGGAGGCGATCTTCGGGGACGCGAATACGGTGAAGTCGGAAGCGTTCCTCGGCGACCCGGCGGCCCAACTGCAGGCGCTCTTGCCGGACCGTCCGGAATTCGACCTGGCGGTGAACATTTTCACCTACGCCCCGGGCGGGACGTTGCCTTTCGTGGAATGTCATGTCATGGAGCACGGCATGCTCATCCTCGAAGGGGCGGGCGTCTACAAGCTGGGCGATGACTGGCATCCGGTGCAAAAAGGCGATGCGCTTTGGCTGGCGCCGTATTGTCCGCAATGGTTCGTCGCCATGGGCAAGACGCCGGCGCGCTACATCTATTACAAGGACGTGAACCGCGCGCCGCGTCTGCGGTAATGTCCGCCGGGTTGCCCGAGATCGACGCGGCGCTTTTGCAGAAGCGCATCGACGAGTTGGCGCTGGTCACCGAGGCGGCGCCGCCGGCGGTCACGCGGGTGCTTTTTTCCGAGGCGGACCTGCGTGGTCGCGATTATGTGGCCGGTCTGTGCCGCAGCGCGGGCTTGTCTCTGCGGGTCGACGCGGTCGGCAACATGTTCGCGCGCTGGGCGGGCAGCGCCCCGGAGGCGCCCGCGGTGGCGACCGGATCCCACACCGATGCCATTCCGAACGCCGGCAAGTATGACGGCGTGGTCGGCGTGCTCGGTGGTCTGGCCGCGATCGAGGCTCTGCAGGAGGCCGGATTCCAACCGATGCGTTCGATCGAGTTGGTCGTCTTCACCGCGGAGGAACCCACGCGCTTCGGGATCGGGTGTCTCGGCTCGCGTCTGTTGGCCGGGGCGATCCCGTTGGATAAAGTGCGCGCTTTGCGGGATCCGGAAGGACAGTCCCTGGAAAAACTGCGGCGCCGCGCCGATCTCACGGAACCGCTCGAGACGGTGGCGTTGCCGGAGAACCACTATTCTGCTTTCGTCGAGTTGCACATCGAGCAGGGGCCGCTGCTCGAAATAGAGCACATTCCCATCGGCATCGTGCAGGCCATTGCCGGTCCGAGTGCGTATCGCGTGCGCATCACCGGCGAGGGCGGACACGCCGGCGCGGTGCTCATGCCCGGACGCCACGATGCTTCCTTGGCCGCAGCGGAGCTGGCCTTGGCAGTGGAGAAAGCCGCCTTGGCATCGGGTAGTCCGGACACCGTGGCGACGACCGGGAGGTGGGAAATTTTCCCCAACGCGATCAACAGTGTGCCCTGTGAAGCCTTGCTCGAGATCGATCTGCGTGACACTTGCTTGGAGACGCGCGACCGGGCCCTGATGCTCATGCGCGAGGCCTCGGATGAAATCGCGGCCCGCCGCGGGATGGAGATCGTCTGGGACGAGATCAACGCCGATCCGCCGGCCGACGGTGACCAACGTACCATCGCCATCGCCGAAGATGTCGCGCTCAAACTCGATCTGGCGACGATGCGCATGGTCAGCCGCGCCTACCACGACTCGCTTTTCATGGCGCGGGTGTGTCCGACCACCATGATTTTCATCCCGTGCAAAAACGGTTACAGCCATCGCCCCGAAGAATACAGCGATCCCGCGCATATCGCGGCAGGCACGCGCGTGTTGGCCGGCACGCTCGCCCGGCTCTCCCATGAACCTTTGTAAATCCAACAAGAGTTTATCTCTCGGTAGGGCCCGCTGGCTCAGCGGGCCGCTGCCTGCATTGCGTGCGGACGGCCGGGCCGGCCGTCCCTACCGGAAGACGAAGAAATAACATCACCATGAGCAAAAGCATCGAAATCAAAGGTCAACCGCAACCCGGGCAGGAGCGCGTGCTCACGCCGGAGGCGATCGAATTTCTCGCCGGGCTGCACCGCGAGTTCAACAGCGAGCGCAAGCGCCTGCTGGCGGCGCGGGTCGAGCGCCAGAAGCGCATCGACGCGGGCGAAATGCCCGACTTCCTCAGCGCGACGGCGCACATCCGCGCGGATCACTCGTGGAAGGTCGCCCCGGTGCCGGCCGATCTGCAGGACCGCCGGACGGAAATCACCGGCCCGGTCGACCGCAAGATGGTGATCAACGCGCTCAATTCCGGCGCGAAGGTTTTCATGGCCGACTTCGAGGACGCGTCCTCGCCCACGTGGGCCAACATGATCGGCGGGCAGGCCAATATGATGGACGCGGTGCGGCGCACCATCACCTTCGAGGGCGGGGGCAAGAGTTACAAGTTGAACGACAAGACGGCCACGCTGCTGGTGCGTCCGCGCGGCTGGCATCTCGACGAGAAGCATTTCCTGGTCGACGGCGAGCGGATGAGCGGCGGGTTGTTCGACTTCGGACTTTATTTCTTCCACAACGCCAAGGAGGCGCTGGCGCGGGGGACGGGTCCGTATTTTTACCTCCCGAAGATGGAGAGCCATCTCGAGGCGCGCTTGTGGAACCGGGTGTTCGAGCACGCGCAGGACGCGTTGGGGGTCCCCCGCGGATCGATCAAGGCGACGGTGCTGATCGAGACAATCCTCGCGGCGTTCGAGACCGACGAGATCCTTTACGAGTTGAAGGACCACTCGGCGGGGTTGAATTGCGGGCGTTGGGATTATATCTTCAGCTTCATCAAAAAATTCCGGAACCGTCCGGGCTTTGTCATGCCCGAGCGCGTGCAGGTCACCATGACGGTGCCCTTCATGCGGGCGTATTGTCTGGAGGTGATCAGGAATTGCCACCGTCGCGGGGCCCACGCCATGGGCGGGATGGCGGCGCAGATTCCGATCAAGAACGATCCCGCGGCGAACGAAGCGGCGATCGCCAAGGTGCTGGCCGACAAAGAGCGCGAGGCGACCGACGGACATGACGGCACGTGGGTGGCGCATCCCGGTCTGGTGCCGGTCGCGCTGCAGGCCTTCGACAAGCACATGCCCACGCCGAACCAGATTTTCCGTCAGCGCGATGATGTCAAAGTCACGGCGGCCGAGTTGGTCGCGGTGCCATCGGGCACAATCACCGAGGCGGGTGTGCGCGGCAACATGAGCGTCGGCATCCAATACCTGGCCGCTTGGCTCGGCGGCAACGGTTGCGTGCCGCTCTATAACCTGATGGAAGACGCGGCCACCGCGGAAATCTCTCGCACGCAGTTGTGGCAGTGGATGCGCCACGGCGCGAAACTCGACGACGGCCGCGCGATCACGCCGGCGTTCTATGACGAACTTCTGCCGCAGGTCATGGCCAAGATCGAGGAAGAGGTCGGGGCGGAGCGATTCGCCTCGGGCCGCTACCGCGAAGCGGCGGAACTTTTCACCAAGATGTCCAAGAGCGATGACTTTGTGGAATTTCTCACCCTGCCGGCCTACGAAATGATCGATTGATCGCGGATTCTTGTGACGA
>CAZEYV010000058.1:0-15298 GCA_964516705.1 uncultured Chthoniobacter sp. | reverse complement strand
ATCTGGTAGGGGAGTTCGGTGGCGCCGAATTTCCCGAGGCGCACCGGCGATTTGTGCGTGATCTCGCGCCCGATGGCGCGCTGGCACGCATCCGGCGCGTGCGGTCCGGCTCCGGAGGCTTTGCCCCCCGGCAGCCAACGCATGTAGATGAGGTCGAGCGAGCGGGATCCCGCATCGGTCCAGCGCCGGCGGAAACCTTCGTCATAGCCGAGCATACTTTCCACCCTTTCCCCGAGCGGCTCCTCAGGCACGTTGGCCGGAGCAGGAGCGAGAGTCCACGTGTCGACCGGCACCCGCAGGCTCTCACGCCAGCGATACCAGGACTCGGTGGTGAGCGGCAGCAGGACGGTGGCGGCAAGGACCACAACGGCAACGGTCACCACGCCGGCCCCGGGCCCCGGGCCCGGATTTCGCGCGGGCGGCGGGGTGACCGTGGCCCCGGGCAACTTTTTCAGGCCGAGGCTGAGCACCAGGAGGAAGCCCATCGAGACAAACAGGATGGCGAAGCCGGCCGGGTCGTGCCATTGGTCGAGGACCCCGACTCCACCCTGCAAAGCGGCGAGGCAGAGGATGAGCATGCGGGCGATGTTCAGCAGGTAGGCCGCGAGGATACCGGCCACCGCGAGGAAGACCCGCCAACCGAAACGGAAGCCGAACCACTCGCCGAAGAGGAGGGCGGCCATGAGGCTGGACTGGAAAGAACGCACCCCGCTGCACGCGTCGTCCACCCCGAGCACGCCGGTGTCGATTTCGATATTGTTGCCCTGCACCACGGCAAGGATGCCGCCGAGGTTGAGCAGGATCCCGGTGATGCCGGCGCCCAGCATGCTCAGTTCGAGGGTCAGCCATCTTTCGAAGTCATAGGGCCACGGCACGGCCGTGAGGGCGAAGAAAAAAGGGAACGCGAAGTGCCGCAACCATGGCGCGCCGCCGGCCAAACGCGTGAGCAGCAGGCTGGTGGCAAAGACCGCAAGGGCGAAGAGCCACATCATCGGACGCCACTCCGGCGAGGATTCGAGGATCAGGTTGGCCCCCGCGGCGGGCAGCCAGAGGGCGGCGAGCAAGAGCGCGGTCGGCCACATCCGGCGGGGCGGGGCAGGGTCCGGCCGCCGGGACCAGCGCTCGGCGAAGATCCACCCGGCGAAGAGGGGCACCATCCATCCGTGCGAATACTGGTCGTCGGTTTCCCAGATGAAGGCCAGCCGGTAGAACAAAGCGAACCAGAGCGCGGCCAAGGCCGCGAAGAAAAACCAGGCGGTGCGGCGTTCCTCGGCTGGGGTGCGGGTCGTCACGGCGGCAAAACATACCGCTTCAGCCGCGCCGGCCAAGGCCAATCCTGCCCCTGCGGCTCTGTTGGACTCTTGACACCGCCGGACTCCTCGACGATACGACAAAGCCCTTTCATGGTGATCACCAGCTTTCCCGCCGCGCGTTTCCTGGCCGCCGCCTCGCTTTTGCTGATGGCGACCGCCGTGCCGCGCGCCGGAGCGGAGGAGTCCGCGCCGCGCAACCTCCTCAATCCCGAGGACGCCGAAATCATCGCGGCCCCCTCGGACCGTCCGGCCAAATTGCTGGAGGGAGGATTCGACCTCCCGGCCGACGAGCTGGCCGGGGCGGTCTATGCTTTCAAG
This sequence comes from uncultured Chthoniobacter sp., assembly GCA_964516705.1. GTDB lineage: Bacteria > Verrucomicrobiota > Verrucomicrobiia > Chthoniobacterales > JACTMZ01 > JACTMZ01. The sequence continues at coordinate 13,667 of CAZEYV010000058.1, read as the reverse complement.
CGTCCGTCCGAGATCAGCACGGTCCGCATCTTCATCGAAGCGAGCAGTCCGCAGAATATCAAATCACTGGAAATCCTCGCCTCCGACTCGCCCAACGGACCGTTTGTTCCCGTGGCCAGCGCGGGCGAGACGATCAACCTCAAGATGTTCAAGCTGGGCGGATGGCAGGAATTTTCCTTCGACCCGGTGCGCCTCACGCACTTCCAGATCCGGGCGATCTCGCACGGGCATGCGTGGGTGCGGATCGGTCTCGACGGTCAGGATAACGGACTGCAACTGGTGGGGCGGACGGAAGGCGCCCCCGCGGATCCGACCGGCACTGATGCCCCCGAGACCGAGCCCGCCGAGGATACCGCCGCGCCCGCGTTGCCATGAGCCGCCAGCGCTCCTCGTCATTTTCCTGGCGCCCCGGTTCCCTGGCCAGGCGCTGGTGGTCGGAATTCCGCCGCCCGCGCGGCGACCTCCCGTGGTTCAAGCGCGTACGCCGCCGCCTCCTGCTCTGGCTGCCCATCGCCGTGCCCGCGATCCTCATTCTCGGCGGATTATCCGCCTACGTGGGCATCGGTCTGCGCGCGCGTTACTTGGCGGCCGAAGGCATGCGCAGCGTGGCCAATGACGTTTTCGCCCGCGGCTACCGTCAGATCATGGTGGCCCAGAGCCTCCGTCCCGGCGATCCGGCCGTGCACCGCGCGTGGGTTTACGTGCGCAGCCGCACCAACGACGAGCCCATGCTGGCCGAATGGGAGGCGTTGGCCGCGGAAGACGAACTCACGCCCCTCGAAGCCAAGGAGCACGCGCGGCTCGCTTTGGTCTTCGGCACGGAAGCGCAGTTCGACGCGGCCATCACCGCGCTCGAGGCCAAAGGCGAAGCGGGCCACGTGGCCGGATTGCGGGCCCAGCTCGCGGCCCGGCGGGGCGATTATTCCCGCGCCGTGGCGCTGGGCCGCACGGCGGTGGCGGCCGGCGATGACGACGAATTGCGCCTCGAACTTTTGCGTTTTCTCCTCATGCGCTACGGGCCGGCCCTGATGCCGCCGGCGGTTCCTTCGGAGGAGGATGACCAAGCCATGGCCGAGGTGTTGCAGCTGACCGAAGCCCTGCGCGGCACCAAATACGGTCCGCGCGCGGTCTCCATGGCCCTGCCCGCCGCCCCGATTCCCCGCACCATCGCCTGGCAGTGGGCGCAGGACGCCCTGCAGGATCGCTCGGCCGGGAATCTGGCGCTCCTCCTCGCGGCGGATTACTCCGTCGAATCCGGCGCCGCCGAGGCGGCCACGCTCGCCGCGGAATTCCGTCCGGTCTTCGAAGACGCCCCGCTCGACCGCCGCGCCGATTTCGCCAATTGGCTCAACCGCAACGGGCAGTCCGCCTTGGTCTCGGAAGTGCTCAATGCCGACGATGCGGTGAGCGGGACATCCGCCTACGCCGCGCGGGCCGAGGCGTTGTCCAATCTCGCCCAGTGGCCGGCCCTTTACGAAATGTCCGGGATGGAAAGCTCCGTCGTGCCCCTTTCCCTGCGCCTCTCCACCCGGGCCGTGGCCGCACGCCGGCTCGGAGAGGACTCCCTGGTGCCCGACCTGGTGGCCCAGTCCCTCGACAATGCCTCGCGTGAGCAGCGCCTGCAGGAGACGGTGCGCGCTTTCGATTTTCACGGCGAGTCGGTCTTGGTCGACGACATCCTTCTCGCGCTCTGCGCCCGGCGCGATGCCGCCCCGGAGGCCTATCCCTTGGCCCGGGCCCGGTTCAAAGGTCGGGGTGACGAAGAGGCCGTGCTCCGGGCCTTGGATGCCGCGGGCCAGGTCGTTCCGGATCACCTCGCAGTGCAAGACTCGCGCCGCCGCCGCGACCTGCTCGCCGGCCGCCCGGTTGATCCGGCCGAAACGGCCGCGGCCATCGCGGTCGCCCCGGCCGACATCCCCCTTCGCCTGACCCACGCCCTCGCCTTGGTCAAGGCCGACCGCAGCGACGAAGCGCTGGCCGTCTTCGATCAGGTGGATGTCTTCCTCTCGGAATTGTCACCCGCCGAGCAAGCCATCGTTTACGCCGTCCTGCGGCGGGCCAATGGGCAATTGTTCAACGCGGCCCGGCTGCTCGCCGCCATCGACCGCACCCGCTTGACTGACGAGGAGGACGCACTGATTACCGAGGAGCTTTGATTTTTTTGATATGAGAAACAGGTATTGCGTCCTTGCTTTTGAGAGTGCTTTCAGGCCCTCGGCGCCCTCGAAAGAAAATTTGCGAATGACCTCACTTTTTCTTTGACACGAGCACCCCACTGCGTATTCTCCTCACATCGCGAGAACAGCGTTGCAGACAACTCAATTCAAAACCCACACATTAAAAACAATCATGAAAAAAACAATCGCAGCAGTCGTCATCAGCGCGGTCGCCGCCGTTGGATCAGCCAACGCAGCTATCGTGTTCGGTAACCTCGGAGCCAGCGGTTCCGATGCCATTCGAAATAGTGGGGGTCATTCCCTGTCTACCGGAATATGGCGTGCTATCGGCTTCACGACCGACGCAATAAACTTGGTGCTCAACTCGGCAACCATCGGTCTCGAGACGACTACCGCGGGATCCGCGGACATTCGCCTTGATCTCTACTCGAACAACTCCGGCGCACCCGGGTCGAGCCTGTTCGATACTTCCCTTACTTTAGCTGGCAATACTGCGGTGGCGCCTGTCACATTCAGCTTGAACCAGACTCTGACTGCCGGAACGACGTATTTTATCGTCGCCCAGCAAACCGGTGGAAGCGCTACCGTATTTTGGCGGGCACCGGTTGCACCTGGCGCGTCACCCACAGCGCTAAATGGCAGTGGATGGAGTAATCTGCGAGCTTCTACGGCGCAATCATCGTTGAACAGCGGGGGGTCTTGGGCTGCCACCGGCTCTGGTGCCGCCGCGGCCATTAGTCTCGATGCCTCGCCCATCCCCGAGCCCGGCACTTGGGCGGCCATGGCGATCCTCGCCGGTGGCGCGGCTTTCGCCGGATGGCGCCGTCGCCAGCGGCAGCTTGCTTGACACGAAGCTACACTCTTCAAAACACCCGCACGGAAACGTGCGGGTGTTTTTTTTTGTCGGGAGTGCCCATGCCGCGGACCGGCGACCAAGGTTGAGCCCTGCATATTTGTAGCTTTGTAGCGGCGGACTGTGTCCGCCGGTGCCCTGACTTGAAGCGTTCCGGCGGACATAGTCCGCCGCTACAAATGGAGAGGAAGGCGAACGAGTGCCTATGGCTCGGCGGTCTGTGCTTCCCCGGTCATCGGAACAAAGCGGACCGGAAGGACGGATTGCTTTTCGATCGTGCCGCCCGCTTTGCGCAGAAGGACCAGTTCCTGGTTCATGCCGCCGCCCACGGGGATGATCATGCGTCCGCCCTCGCGCAGTTGTTCGATCAGCGCGGGCGGGATGCGGTCCGGTGCGCAGGTCACGACAATGGCGTCATAAGGCGCGTGCTCCGGCCAGCCGCGGAAGCCGTCGGCGTGGAGGACCTGTGCTTTGTCATAGCCGAGCCGCGCCAGAGTCTGCCGCGCCATCTCGGCCAACGGACCGACGATTTCCACCGTGTAGACGTCCGCTCCCGCCTCGGCCAGCACCGCGGCCTGGTAACCGGACCCGGCCCCGATCTCGAGAATCTTCTCACCCGGTTGCGGACGGATGGCCTCGGTCATGAAAGCGACGATGTAGGGCTGCGAGATGGTTTGGCCGTGTCCGATGGGCAACGGGTAATCCGCGTAGGCCTCGTCGCGCAGGCGGAGGGGGAGGAATTCGTGCCGCGGCACGGTGCGCATGGCCCGCAGCGTGGCCGGGTCGCTGATCCCGCGGGCTTCGATCTGTGTTTCGACCATGGCTTGGCGTTGGGTGGCGAGGTCGCCGGCTGGCGGGGGTTTGGCGTCGGTGCAGGACGCGAGGAGGAGGCAGAGGATCGGAACGAAACGACCGGCGGCGGGGACGCCGCCGCTACAGGTGCACCAGGTGCGGCGGCACTTCGATGGCATTGTCTCGGTCTTGCTCGTCATGCAAGGCATTCTCGTGCCAGGCGCGGATGGCCGCAAGTTCGTCCAGCGATTCGACCGCCCCGAAGCGGCGGCGCAGTTCGCGGCTGGCATGCAGTCCGCGCGAATAAGCCATGAGCCGCGAGCGCAGGGCATGCATCCCTTTCTCGGTCTTGCGCCAGCGTTGCAGTTCCTCACGGCAATGGTCCTCGATCAGGTCCCACCGGTCGGACAGCGTCGGGGCCGGCGGCGCGTCCTCGCCGCGGAAGGCGGCGGCGATCTCCTGGAAAATCCACGGCGTGGTCATGGCGGCGCGTCCGACCATCAGCCCGGAGACCGGCGCGTGCTCCCAGCGCCGACCGGCCACTTCCGCCGAGGTGATGTCCCCGTTGCCGACCACCGGCATTTGCACCGCATCGGCCACGGCGGCGATGACGTCCCAGTCGGCCTCGCCCGAGTAACCCTGGGCGCGGGTGCGTCCGTGCACCGTGAGGCGTCGGATTCCGGCGTCCTCGAGATGACGGGCATTGTCGACCGCGTTGATGGAATTTTGATCCCACCCGGTGCGGATCTTGGCCGTGACCGGCAGGGGCGCCACGGCGCGGACCACGGCCGAGGCGATGGCGGCGAGCAGCGCGCCGTCGCGGAGCAGGGCCGAGCCGCCGTTTTTGCAGACCACCTTGTTGACCGGACAACCGAAGTTGAGGTCGATGAAGTCGGGTTGTTTCCATGCGACCACGGAGGCGGCGCCGCGGGCCAGCTGGTCCGGGTCGCCGCCGAAAAGTTGGACCCCGAGCGGACGCTCCTCCGGGGTGAAGTCGACGTAGTGCTCGGTGCGCTCGTTGCGGTGCATGATGCCGTCCGCGGAAACGAACTCCGTCGTGAGAACATCGGCGCCGCGCGTTTTGCAGATGCGGCGGAAAACCGAATTGGTCACCCCGGCCATCGGCGCGAGGAAGAGGACCGGCGTTTCCGGGCGGCGGGTGAAGCCGGGGTGGACGGGTTGTTCCATGGGAACGGCCGGCGCCGGGGACGGCGCCGCTACAGGAGTCAGGCGGCTTCGCCGAGTTGGAGTCCGAGGAGGGCGGAAACTTCCTTCTGGACCTCGGGAACCTGGGCGAGGCTGAGGCGGGGGTTGGGGATGAGGAAAGTCTCGCCCGTGCCGGTGCGCTCGTAAACCAGCACGTCGGGGTCCGTGCTTTCCACCGGTTTGAGCAGACGTTTGCGTTCGAGCATGAGGGCGAGAATATAGCGCGCGTTTTTGGTCGTGTCGGAATTTTCCTCGATGAGCTTGCGCAAGATGCTCTCGGCGTCCTGTTTGCCCAGCGGCTCGGGCGGCGGCGGGGGCGGCATTTCGTATTTGGAGCGCCAGAGCGAGAAAGGCGCGGGGTCGGCGGGCAGCGAAGGCCGCGCCTCCTCGCCGACGTCCTCGCGGCGGAAGCCGTCTGCTTCGCGGTAGAGGGCGGTGTAGAAAAATTCCCCTTCGAGGAAGGGGCGTTGCGTGACCGTGCATTGGTCGGAGCGGCGGCGGATTTCCCAGTCTTGGTTCATGGCAGATTCAGCTCAGGAGGTTCGGCAGTTCGCGGTTGGTGCTGCGCATCCAGAGCAGGATTCCGCCGATCGCGGCGAAGAAAAGGACGGGGGCCCAGGCGGCCATGGTGGCATTGATGCGGTAGCCTTTGCCCAGGGCGAGAAAAAGACTGCTGCCGAGGATGAGGAAGAAAAAGAGGAGGATGGCCAGGGTGATGCTGCCCATCAGGCCGCGGCGGGAGTAGATGATGCCAAGGGGGCCGGCGATGAGCACCGCCACAAAGCATCCCCACGGCAGGGCCCAGCGGTAGGCGAGCTGGGTCTTGTAGGGCGCAAGGCGGGCCGCGGTGAAGTGGTCGTTGTTGCGCAGGTATTCGCGCAGCTCGGGGACGGAGAGGAAATTGGCGTCGAGGACCGAACTGCTGATGCGCCACGGGGTTTCGGACATGTTGCGCAGGCGGAGGACTTCGAAGAAGCGCTGCTCGCTGACGTCGCCGCGTGGGTTGAAGTCGACGACTTTCCCGCGGTCCAGACGCCAGGTGCGCGTGGCCTGGTCGTAGGAGGCCTGCTCCGCGTAGTAGTTGCGCCGCGGGTTGCCGTCGGGCCCTTCCTGCATGATCTGCACGCGGTAAAGGCGTTCGATGCCCGGGTTGAGCCGCGCGACATACCAGAACCGGCGGTCTTCGCGGTTGCGGAACAGGTGACCGCGCACCGCCTTGCGGTCGGGGTCCGCGCCTTTGCGCAGGTCGGTGAGAATTTCCTTTTTCACCGCGCCGGCGTGCGGGGCCGCCGCGTAATTGAGCACGGTGGCCGCGGCCGTGAGGAGAAGTCCGAGCACGAAGAGGGGGAGGAGGACCCGCGCCACGCTGCGTCCGGTGCCGAGCATGGAGATGATTTCGTTCCGCCGCGACATCTGGGTCAGGGCGTAGAGCACGGCCAGCAGGAGGCCGCTGGGGATGCTCATGAGGATGATCTCGGGAGCGCGGAGGAGGTAAAATTCGAGGACGAGCGAAAGCGGGGCTTTGTTCTCGAGGAAAGCCGGTGCATTCTCGCTCAGGTCGAAAACAAGCCACACGGAAACAAAGCCCACCACGCAGTAGATGAACGGCAGGAGCACGCGGAGGAAAATGTATCGGTCGAGGATCTGCATCGGACAGCACCGTCCGGGCGGGGCCGGATCGCGCATTATCCCGCAGCCGGCGGCGGGCATCAATGTCATTCCCCGCGGCCCCCGGGGCGGGACGCCATGATTTCGCTCGTCCCGGAGGGAGGGGCGCGGACGGGCCCCGGTGCGCGGATGGAGGATATTTTCTCTCCCGGGGGACTTCTTTCCGGGGCGGCCAATTACGAATTCCGTCCGCAGCAGCTGCTCATGGCGCAGCACGTGGCGGCCACGCTGGCGCGGAGCGGGCATCTTGTCGTGGAGGCCGGCACCGGCACGGGCAAATCGCTGGCCTACCTCGTGCCGGCCGTGCTGGCCGCGGCAGAAGCGGGACGCAAGGCGATCATTTCCACCCACACGATCAATCTGCAGGAGCAACTGCTCTACAAGGACCTCCCGCTGGTGGCCAAATTGCTCCCGGTCGAATTCGACGCGGCGTTGCTCAAGGGACGCCAGAATTATCTTTGTCCGCGCCGCCTGCACAAGGCCCTGGAAAACCGGGCCGAGCTCTTCACCAGCACGGAGACCGTCGAGCTGGAGCGCATCCTCGATTGGAGCCGGCGGACCCGCGACGGCTCGCTGGCCGACCTCGATCCCTTGCCGGACCCCGCGGTGTGGAATCTGGTCTGCAGCGAGGGGGGCATTTGCACCCAGCGGACCTGCAGCGGGAAGGACGGTCCGCGCTGTTTTTACCAGCAGGCGCGGCGGCGCATCGACGCGGCCGATGTCGTGGTGCTCAACCACAGTCTGCTTTTTATTTTGCTGGGCGGACGCGACCCGCTCTCGGAGGAAGGTCCGGGTTACCTTTATCCGAATGACTTTCTGGTCATCGACGAAGCGCACACCATCGAGAACGTGGCGGCCAAGCACCTCGGGATCCGGCTCTCCCAATACGAACTGCGCTACGCGCTGCAGCGCCTCTGGCATCCGCGCACGAAGAAGGGGCTTTTCTCCGCCTTGAAATCGAAACCGGGCGCGGCCGCGGTGGCCGCCGGACTCGACGAGGGCGAGCGCTTTTTCGCGGCGCTGACCAACGCCTGCAATTTCAGCAAGGGCAAGGAAGTGCGGGTGCGGCAGCCCTTGGACCTGCCGGTCGATCTGGTGCGGCGCCTGCAGGAGGTGCGTCAGGCGCTCAAAGACGCGTGCGCGGACGCCGGCGAGGACCTGCGGGCCGAGGCGGGGGAAGCGTCCCTGCGCCTGCAGGCGTTTGTCGAAGGCGTGCCCGTCTTCACCGACCAGCAGGCGGAGGAGAGCGTTTACTGGGCCTCGCTGACGGGGCGCCGCGACCAATTCACCACCGCGCATGTCACGCCGGTCGATCTGGCCGGCGAACTGCGGCAGTTGTTGTTCCGCGACGAAACCACCGCGGTGCTGACCAGCGCGACGCTTTCGGTCGGGCGTCCGGACCTGCTCTATTTCCGCGAACGGGTCGGCGCGGACGAAGCCGAGGCGGTGCAAATCGGGAGCCCGTTCGACTACGCGCGGCAGATGAAGATCAAGGTGGTGCGCAAGATGCCCGACCCGCGGGCGGCCGATTACGAGGCCGAGCTGGAGAAATGGATCCGTCATTTCACCACCGAAACGTCCGGCCACGCCTTCGTCCTTTTCACCAACGCGCGGCTCATGCGGAGCCTTGCGGCGAAGATGGAGGGATTTTTCGCGGACAAAGGTTGGCCGCTGCTCGTGCAGGGGGCGGACCGTTCGCGGCACAAAATGGTGGAGGATTTCCGCGGCGAGGAAAATTCCGTGCTCTTCGGGCTCGACAGTTTCTGGAGCGGGGTGGACGTCCCCGGCGAGGCCCTGCGCAATGTCATCATCACCCGTCTGCCCTTCGCCGTGCCCGACAACCCGCTGGTCGAGGCGCGGCTCGAACAAATCGAGGCGCGGGGCGGGGATCCGTTCCCCGAATACTCGCTCCCCGAGGCCATCCTCAAACTCCGTCAGGGCGTCGGGCGCCTCATCCGCACCGCCTCGGACGAAGGCATCGTCGTCCTCCTCGACAACCGCGTGGTGACCAAAGCCTACGGCCGCGCGTTTCTGCAGGCCTTGCCGGAGTGCCCGGTGGAAATTCTCTGAACCATGCCGGCCCGATCCGCACCGCGCCTGTTGCTCGCCTTGCTCGCCGGGGGCGTGGTCCTGACTCCGTGGTGGTGGGCGAGGGAGGAAGCTGCTGCTTCCTTTCCGGGGTTCGCCCTGCCCGTGGCCTTGGACCGCGAAGCGGTCCCCTTTTTCACCACGGCAACGATCAATCCCGCCTCGACCGAACGCAAAGTGCATGCGGGCACGCTGGTCGAGCAGCCGGACGGCCGGTTGGTCGCCGCGTGGTATGCGGGGAGCGGCGAGGGGGCGAGCGATGTGAGCATCGCCATGTCGACCCGCGGCCGCGATGGCACATGGTCCAGTCCGCGTGCCGTCTTCCGCCGCGAGCAAGTCGCCGCTTCGCTGCGGCGCCACGTCCATTCCCTCGGCAATCCCCTCCTGCTGGCCGACGATTCGGGGAGGCTTGGTTTGCTCTTTGTTTCCATCGCCGCGGGCAAATGGTCGGGCAGCTCGATCAATCTTTCCTGGTCGACCGACGGCGGGGAGACGTGGACGCCGCCGGAGAAGCTCACGCTCAACCCGCTGGCCAACCTGAGCGTCTTGCCACGCAATCCGCCGGTGCCCGTGGCCGGCGGTGGCTGGGCCGTGCCGGTCTACGAAGAATTCCTCGGCCGCTTCCCCGAGTTGCTCTGGCTTCGGGCCGAAAATTCCGCAGCCACCGCGGCGGTCTCCCGCATGGCCGATGGCATGTCGGTCTTCCAACCTTCGGTCGTGGCCTTGTCCCCGGAACGCGGTTTGGCTTTTTATCGAGACGACAGCGCAACCGGGCGCGTCTTCCTCGCTGGCTCTTCCGATCGCGGCCGCACTTGGAGCGAAGGTCGCGCTTCGGACCTGCCCAATGTCGATTCCGGTGTCTGCGCCTTGCGCCTGCCCGATGGCCGTTTGCTCTGCGCGGTGAACGACTCGTCCGACCGCAAGCGGGAGAATTTGCGCCTGGCCATTTCGGCCGATGACGGGGCGACGTGGCGTTACGTGGCCACGCTGGCGGAGGAGCGCGGGGAAAATTTCGACTACCCTTACATGATTCTCGGCCACGACGGGCGCGTGCGCCTGCTCTATTCCGCGCGCGGCACGCGTCTGGTCTATGCCGAGTTCAATACCGCGTGGATCGATGCACAGACTCCGGAGGTGCCGCGATGAGCATGGCGGCGTTTTGGTGGAACGCGGCGGGGTTGTTTCTTCTCCTGCTGTGGAGCATCCAGCGTCTGGGACGTGGAGGGCGATGGTTCCTCCTCGCCGCCCTTGGTGCGGTCGCGGTCAGCGTGATTCCGTTTTTCGGTCAAGTGCCCCGCTACTGGCTGAGCGGTCTCACCCCCAATCTCAGCGTGCCGCTGGTCGTGCTGCTCGCCGTTTCCATCCTGCAGCGCGCGGGCGTTGTCACGATTTTCCGTGCGCGCGAATGGCGGACAGTATGGATCTTCGGTGCTGCGGCCTCGCTCGCGCTTTATCCCAGCGCCCTCGGTCTCGGCTTGCGCGGTTTCGATGCTTACGCTCTCGGTTGGCCGTGGTTGGACTGGGCGCAATCGTTCTTTCTCTTCGGTCCCGTCGCCGTGGCCTCCGCCCTGCTCGTCTGGGGTGGAAACCGTTTCGGCTGGGTCTTGGCCGCGTCGGCCGCGGCCTTTCTCTTCCGTGTGCAGGAATCGCACAATTTTTGGGACTATGTGGTCGATCCGCTTTTCGGCGCGGTTTCGCTCGTTGCGGTGGCCGTTGCCGGCGCGCGGCGCTTAACGCGGGGCTGAGGTCACGCGTTCGACCAGAAGTTCGCGCTGGAAAAGCTGGCGCGCGATATTGCCCCGGAGCAGGTCGGCGGTTTGTTCCGCAGTGAAGTGGTCGTTGAGCCGCAAACGACTGCCCAGAACGCGGAAGCCGGGGACGATGGGCGGCGCAGCCAAAGTCACGGGGAAAATGAGCAGGTCGCTGTCTGTGCCAGCCAAGGCATCGGCCAAATCCTTCGGCCGGATCCGGCGGACGTCCGCACCGGGAAGGTGAAAGCGGTAAAGTTCATCCCGGGCGATGAAGGGCGAAGGGACGGCCACGCTGCGGCCCCGCGCCGCCTCGACGGCGGTGGGAGGAAACACGCCAAGCGGGCCGTCAAAGGGACGAAGGAAAATGGCGAAGCCGAGATAGACCAGGAGAACGGCGGGCAAGGGGAAGACGTTGGTCCGGTTTCCCGCGAGCAACCCGGCGAGGGCGAAGCCGGCCACGGAAGCGAGCATCAGCCAGTCGGCCGGACCGTAAACGGACCAATCGCGGAGCGAGCCGGCGAGGAGGAGCGCGCCGGCCAAAAGGGCGAGTCCCAACACGGCGCAGGCGGCAAGGGTCACCGCATGAATCCAGCGCGGAAGCCGGGGCCAATACACCCCGCAGAGCACGGCCACGGCCGGCATGGCCGGGAGCAGGTAGCGTTCGTAGCGGATGTTGGGCAGGAGGTGGAAAACGAAAAGGGTGATGATCCAGATCCAGAGCAATTGCTCGGACGGCGCCATGCCGCGGCGTCCGCGCCACGCGAGGACAAACACCGCGAGGACGGCCGGGGCGACCAGTCCGGCATTGGTCAGCCATCCGAGGGTGTAGGCCCAGATGCTGTGTTTGCCCCACAACGCGGTGGCAAGGTAACCCGCTTCGTGCGGATCGAACTTGCCCGCGTTTTCCTTGAGGACGAAGTCCTGCAGGATGAACTGCCGCTGCGGATCGAGGAGGAACCAAAGGGCAAAGACCGCGAGCGCAACAAGGGCGAGGGCGACGATCTTGGGCGCATCGCATCGCAGCCAGCCGACCGGACGGTATCCGCGCAGGTGAAGAGTCCACCAGGCGAGTGCGCCGGCGGAAGGGATGATCATGGCGAACGATTTGTAAAGCAACCCGGCCCCGAGCATGAGCCCGAAGGCCAGTGCCGTGCCCCAACCGAGAGCGGCGCGCGGCCGCATGAGGAGGATGAAAAACGGAAGGAACAGCCAGAAGGTTTCCGGCGCCGTGGTCAGGAAAACACGGCCGTGACGGTAGACGCCGAGGAAAGCGAGGTAGGCCAGCGCCGCGACCACACCCGCGGAAAATGTCCCTGCGATCCGGCGGGCCAGCAGGAAGGCCATGGCCGCGGTGGCGATGGAAAACAGCGCGTTGGGCAGGCGCAACCGCCAGAGTTCCCAATTCGCCCCGAAACCGGTCGAGGCCATCCCTTGCCAGAAAAGCCCCGGCGGCTTCGTGTTGCGGTGCTCCGTTTTGGCCGCCTGCAAGGGCAGCCATTGTCCGGTGTCCACGGTCAATCGCGCGATCTGCAGGTAAAGATACTCGTCCGGGTTCGTCGCGGTGTGCTCGCTGTCCGTATTATGCAGGTAAACGAACACCGCAAGGGCGAGGAACAGCACGCCGAGCCAGCGCGGGAGAGCTGGGCCGGTGCGGGTCATGGTTTCACTTCCACCAGCAGATCCTCCTTGAAGAGGTTGCGCGAAACATGGCCGCGCAGCATGTCCATCGTTTCCGCGTTGTTGAAACGGTCGACGAGTTGCAGTCGCGATCCGATGACGCGCAGGCGGGGGTCCGCTTCGATGGTCCGGTCCTGCAAAGGCACGGTCACAATGAACAACTCGTTGGCGTCGCGGAGTTGGTCGAAGCTCAAAGCCTTCCGGATCTTGTAGGGCCGCGGATCCGACCCCGGCAGGAGGAAGCGGTAGATTTCCTCGCGCGCGCCGAAGTTGACCGGGGCGGGGAAGGTCTGGCCGCGCGCGGCCTCCTGCGCGGAACGATCGAAAGCGCCGCGGGGGCCGTCGAAAGGAATGAGAAAAAGCCCGAAGGCGAGATAAAGCAGCAGGATGGCGGGCACCACGGCCGAGCGGATCGGAGTGCGGCGAAAGAGTGTGGTGACAACGAAGGCGATCAGGCCGGCGAGGAAAGCCCAGAAATACCACGGATAAAGCGCGCCGGCGGCGAGATCGCGGGTCAGGAGGAGCGCGCCCCAGCCCATGCCGAAGGCAATGACGCCGACCGCGAGCAAGCCGAGGCCGAGCAACCAAAGCGGAATCCGCGGCCAGTAAAGCGCGCAGAGCACGGCGAGGGCCGGCATGCCCGGGAGGAGGTAACGCTCGTCGCGCTGGTTCGGCAGGGAGAAGACCACGAAGAGGGTGGTGAGCCAGAACCAGAGAAGTTTCTCGCTCCCCGTCTGCTCCTTGCGGCGCATGAAGCCGAGGACGAAGACCGCGATGGCCGCAGGGGCGAGCAGCCCGGCATTGATCGGATAAGACACGACATTGCGCCAGATGCTCGATCCGCCCCACAGCAGGTTGGCAAAATAGTTTTCGCCCTGCGGGTCGAACTTGCCGACGTTCTCGTCAAGGACGAAGTCGGCGATGATGAGGTGGCGCTGCGGATCGAGGAAATACCAGAGGCTGAAAACGCCGAGCGAAAGAAGTCCGGCCAGCGCGATTTGCGGCGCGTCGTTTTTCAGCCACGTTCCCACCCGGTAGCCGCGCGCGTCGAGCGTCCACCAGGCCAGCCCCGCCGCGGCCGGAACCGCGAGGGCGAAGGATTTGTAGAGCATGGCCAGTCCGAAGATCAGCCCGAAAGCGGCAGCCCAGGCCCAGCCGATCGGGGCAACGGGCTGGCGGCGCAGCAGAAGGAGGCAAAAGGGCAGGAAGAGCCAGAAGGTTTCCGGAGCGGAAGTCAGGAAGACGCGCCCGTAGCGGTAAGTGCCGAAGAATGCCAGGTAGACCAGCGCCGCGAGCAGGCCGGTCGAAGCGGTGCCGCCGAGTTTCCGTCCGGTCAGGAAGACCAAACCCGCGATGGCCAAAGTGTAAAGCACGCTCGGGTAGCGCAAACGCCACAGCTCGTAGTGCTTCGCCCAGCCGGTGGAAACAATACCCTGCCAGAAAAGGGCCGGCGGC
>CAZEYV010000057.1:0-6487 GCA_964516705.1 uncultured Chthoniobacter sp. | reverse complement strand
TCGGACGCCGGGCCAGTTCGGCATCGAGTTGCTCGCGCAGGCGGGCGGTGGAGACGCCGACTTTCTGCAGAAGCGGAACGGCCACGCCGTCGGATTGGTCGAGCAGGGCGAGGAGGAACTGCTCGTTGCCGATTTCCTGCTGGTGCAGCTTGCTGGTGATATCCGAGGCGGCGCTGAGCGCCTCCTGCATCTTTTGGGTGAAACGATCCGGTCTCATGCGACCGGAAGATTACCACTATTTGAGGCGGATCCGCATGCGAATAAACGTCGGAATATCGAGGTCCTGACCGTCAACCATGGTCGGATCGAGATCTTTGAAGCGTCCGCGCATGGCCTGATCGAGCGGCAATTCTTCCTGGGTCTGTTCGGTCTCGGATTTCTTGCCGGTTTTGCCTTTTTTCCCGGAGCCCTTGGCCGGTTTTTCTTCCTCGGGCACGGCCTCGGCGGGAGTCGGGGCGACGGCGGCGGGAAAATCTTCCTCGTCATCAGGCACCGGCACCGGCAAGCCGGAACGTGTGCAGGCCAAGAGGGCCACGCCGAGGCGTCCGTCGGCGGCGTGGTCGGTGGCCACGCCGACATGCACCTGCGTGGCCGGACCGAGATGCGGGGAAAGATGACGTAATGCGGCCTGCAATTCGGCGATGCTGAGCGAGTCGTCGCCCGTGAGGTGCAGGAGGATGCGTCCGGGTTCGGCCAGGAGTTTTCCTTCCTCGAGCAGCGGACTGCGCAATGCCTCCTCCACGGCAGCGCGGGCGCGATCGGGCCCTTCGGACATCCCGTAACCGAAATGCGCGCGCGCATCGGCACCTTCGAACATCTGCAAAAGCTCATCGAGGCCGACCGGCATGACGGCCGGCAGTCCGAGCATTTGGGTGACGGCGCGGACAGCCAGGGACAAAGTTCCGGCCGCGGCACCGAGGGCTTCGGCCAAGGGGGCATCAGCTCCGGAAACTTCGACCATGCGGTCGTTCTCGAAACAAATGACCGCGAGGCAATGCCGTCCGAGCCGCGCGAGGCATTCCTCGGCCAGTTCGCGCTTTTTCGATCCCTCGGCGGCGAAGGGCAAGGTGACGAGGCCGATGACCAGCGCGCCGGCTTTCTTGGCTTGCTCGGCCACGACCGGGCCCGCGCCGGAACCGGTGCCGCCGCCGAGGCCGGCGCAAAGAATGACCACTTCCGCGCCGCCGCATTCGGCGCGCAATTCGGTGAGGCTTTCGCTGGCCGAGGCGCGTCCGCGCGCGGAGTCGCCCCCCGCACCAAGGCCCTTGGCCACGTCGCGGCCGATCTGGATTTTCCGCGGGGCCGGCGAGGCGGCCACCGCTTTGGCATCGGTGTGCACCGCGACAAGGTCGGCCGGCGCGCCGTCCTCGCGCGCGAGGCGCTGCAGCATGGCGAGACCCGCGTTGCCGAGACCGATGACTTTGACCGCGGACACCGCGACGGCCGGCGCGGCGAGGCGTTCGTTGGCGCCGATGGTGATCATAGTCCGGGGATGATTTTGCCGATCTTGCTGCGCAGTTTGTCGAAGACGGAAATCTCCTCGAGCGCCTCCTGCGCGGCCTGCGCGTAGAGGACGAGGCCGACGGCGGTGCTCCAGCGCGGACTTTCGAAAAGCGCGGTCGGGCCCATGAGCGGGCGCGGGCTGGCCGTGCGGGCCGGGACGCCGAAGACGTCGGAGGCCAGCGCGGCGATTCCTTTGAGTTCGGCCGTGCCGCCGGTCAGGACAACGCCCGCGCCGATGAACTGCGCCTGGCGGTCGAAGTTGAGGCGGCGCTTGAGCAGGGTGAAAATTTCGCGCACGCGCGCCTCGGCGACCTTGTTCAGGCTGGTGCGCTCGATTTCGCCGCCGGCGTAGGTCGGATCCTCGATCCGCACGGTGCCGCGCGCGGCCACCGCACCGGGCGCGACATCGGCTTCCTCGACTTTGAGTTTGTCGGCCCACTTGGTCGGGACGCGGAGACCGATGGATATGTCGTTGGTCACATGGTCGCCGCCCACGGCGAGCACGCCGCTATGACGGACCGAACCGTCGCGGAAAAGGATATAGTCGGTGGTGCCGCCGCCGATATCGATGACGAGTACGCCACTCTCGCGGTCGCTCTGATCGAGCACGGCGTGGGCCGAGGCCACGGCGCTCATGACGACGTTGGACACCTTGAGGTTGGCCTCGCGGATGCAGCGGAGGCTGTTCTGGATACGCGACTTGGTCCCGTGGACGATGTGGAACTCGGCCTCGAGTTTGCGTCCGATCATACCCAGCGGACTGGACACGCCCTCTTGTCCGTCCACGTAGTAATGCTGCACCAT
This sequence comes from uncultured Chthoniobacter sp., assembly GCA_964516705.1. Classification (GTDB taxonomy): domain Bacteria; phylum Verrucomicrobiota; class Verrucomicrobiia; order Chthoniobacterales; family JACTMZ01; genus JACTMZ01. Next base: position 4,180 of record CAZEYV010000057.1, on the reverse strand, counting down.
GGTGTGCAGAAAGACGTGGCCCGAGGGGATACTTACATCCATGGCGCTTTGCTCGACGTCGTGGATGTCCTCGTCCTCGATCTCGTCACGGTCGTCGGGAATAGGCACGCCGCCGCGGTTGTTGAGGCTCTCGAGGTGGGCGCCGGTCACGGAAGCGACGACTTCGCCAATTTCACGGTCGGCTTTGTCCTCGGCCTCGGCCACGGCATCGGTTAGGCAGAGCGTGATCAGCCCGATGTCGACGATCTCCCCTTTGCGCACGCCGCGCGAGGGCGCCTCGCCCGTGCCTATGATGCGGAGCAAACCGTCGCTGCGCGTCTCGGCGATGACCGCGGCCACCTTGCTGGTGCCGATTTCCAGACCGACATGGAGGTTGGAGCGGGCCATATCAGCGTTTGACGGCTTGGGCTTTGCGCGCGACCGGCTCCGCGGCGGGTGGCGCCTCGTCCTGGAAAGTCACCGGCGTGTTGCGTTCCGGCATGAGATTGGCCGTGGCGATTTTACGCGAGGTCTGGCCGACGTGGAGGAGGACCATTTGCAGGCGGTCGAGCTGGGCCGGGATTTCCTCCAGGCCGAAGGTGTAACGGGTCTGCGGGTCGCCCCAGGCCACGACGCACCAGCCCTTGGTGATGTCGGCGGCGCGCAACGGGATCTCGGGATTGGTGCGCTCCCCCGCGCGGGACAGCAACTCCAGCGCGGCCTGCAATTCGGGCAGATCGATGCGGTCGCCGAGGCGCCATTGCTCGGTCGGCACGCCGTAGACCACGGGGAGGCGCGTGACCGAGGAATCCGGGCCGGCCGGTTTCATCATCACGCCGTCCTTGTCGACGAGGCTGGCCGTTTCCATGGCGGACGGATCCACGCCGGTGTCCCGCGGGGCGACCCAGGCGATGGGACGCCGCGCTTCGATCGCGATGGTGACCGTGTCGGGCAGGATGCGCTCGACGCGCGCCTCCTTGATTTCCGGGATGGAGGCCAGGGCGCGCTGGGCCGAGTCGAGATTGAGGCTGAAAATGTTGAGCCCTTCGCGCAGTCCGGTTTTTTCCAGCGCCTCCTCGCGCGACATCACGCCGTCCGTGTTCACTTCCACCACGCGCACGCGGTATTGGTCGTTTTCGAGGATGAGGATATTGACCAGCGCGCGGATCCCGAACCAGGTGAAGGCGACCAAACCGACAAGCAGGAGGGCTTCGGCGGCGTAGAGGAAAATTTTCTGGTTGCGCCGGCGGCGCTCGGTTTCTGCGGTGGCCGTGACTTCGAGCAGATGTTCGCGGCGGCGCTTGCGCGCGGGGCGGCGGCGGGTGGGTTTGCGTTGGCGGAAAATTCCCATGTCAGCTTTTCTTCGAACGTTGCAAGGAGAGCCCCGCGATGTCCTCGCAGAGGCTGAGAAAGTCCATCCCGGCCGCGGCCGCCGCCTTGGGCAGCAGGCTGGTTTCGGTCATGCCGGGGATCGTATTGGCCTCAAGCACGAAGGGCAGGCCGTCGGCGTCCAAGAGGACATCGACGCGCGAGTAAACCTCCAGCCCGAGCGCGCGGTGCGCGGCCAGCGCCGTTTCCTGCACGAGGCGGGTGGTCGCCTCGTCCAGCGGCGCAGGGCAAAAATATTCCGAGGCCCCCTTGGTGTATTTGTGCGCGTAGTCGTAAAATCCCTCGTGCGGACGGATCTCGACGACGGCCATGGCGCGGTCACCGACGACACCGACCGTCAGTTCGCGGCCCTCGATCAATTCCTCGACGAGGATCTCGCGGTCGAGGGCGGCGCAATCGGCCAGGGCGGGTTCGAGCGCGCCCGCTTCGCGCACAAGATGCACGCCCACGCTGGAGCCTTCGCGCGGGGCTTTGATGACCAGCGGCAGGGGCAAGGTCGGCCGATCACCGGCCGCCAGCACTTCCCAGCGCGGCGTGGGCACGCCGGCGTCTTCGAAAAGTTTCTTGCTGGCCAGCTTGTCGAAGGCCACGCGACTGGCTGCGGCCCCCTCGCCGGTGTAGGCGATGCCGCGCCCGTCGAGCAGGGCTTGCAATCCGCCATCCTCACCGAAGGTGCCGTGGATCATGTTGACGCAGAGTCCGGTGTCGGACGGCAGAGCAATTTCCGTCCCGTGCACCTCGACTTCGCTCACGCGGTAGCCGCCTTGGCGCAGGGCGTTGGCCACCGCGGCGCCGGAACGCAGCGAAACGGCGTTTTCCGAACCGGGCCCGCCCATCAAGACGACGAGATGAAGATCTTTGAGTTCGTTTCTCATAATGCGGCCTCCTCGCCGATGATCTGGACTTCGCTTTCCAAACGGACGCCGTGTTTTTTCAGAACTTCGGCCCGCACCTGCTCGACGAGAGCCAGCACCTCGGACGCCGTAGCCCCGCCTTCGTTGAGGATGAAATTGGCGTGCACATCGGAAACACGCGCCGCGCCGACGCGGCTGTTTTTCAGTCCGGCGGTGTCGATGAGTTGTCCGGCCTTGCCGCCTTCCGGGTTGCGGAAGATGCAGCCCGCGCTGGCTCCGGCGGGTTGCGCGGCTTTGCGTTTGGCCGCGTAATCGCGCGTGCGTTTTTCCACTTCGGCGGACGCGGACCGCGTCCCACGGAAAACGGCCGAGAGCGCGTAATTCGTGCGCAGCAAAGGCACGTTGCGGTAGTGCACCTCGAGATCGCGGGGCGACTTTTCGAAAATATTCCCCTCGTGGTCGGCGTAGCGCATCGATTCCACCTGGTCGAATGCCTCCACGCCCATGGCGCCGGCATTCATACGCAAACAACCACCCACATCGCCGGGAATGCCTTCCATCCATTCAAAGCCCTGCAACCCGGCCTTGATCGCAGCCCCGCTCAAAGCTTTCAAACGCACTCCGACACCCGCGCGGATCTTGTCGTCCTCGACGGCAAATTCGCCGAAGACGCCACGCCGCAGGCGGACCACGACCCCGCGCAGTCCGCCGTCCCGCACGATGAGATTGGAACCGCGTCCGATGACCATGAAAGGAATCCCCGCCTCGTGCGCCGTGCGGGCCAGCTCGCAAAAGCCCTCCTCGGTTTCCGGCTCGAACCAGAATTGGGCCGGTCCGCCGACCCGCATCGTGGTGTGCTTGGCCAGCGGCTCGTAAAGCCGCGCGATCCCCGGCCCCATGGCCGCACGCAGCGTTTCCATGGTCTGCAAGTCCTTGGCCAGGTCGGCACCTTGTTCGTGGATGTTTCCCGCACCAAGCGTGACGAGCAAATCGCCCGGCTGCAAAAGGCGCCCGGCCTCACGTCCGGCTTCGGCCCGCGAAGCGATATAAACCACGCGCGCCGCTCCGACCGCCGCGGCAGCGTCGGCCACGAGTTGTCCACTGACCCCGGGAATGGGCGGTTCGCTGGCCGGATAGACGTCGGTCACCACCGCGGCATCGGCCAGCGCGAGCGCGCGCCCGAAATCGTCCTGCAGCGCCTGCGTCCGGGTGTAACGGTGCGGCTGGAAAAGCAGGAGCACGCGCCCTCGTCCCGCGGCGCGCGCGGCACGCACCACGGCGGCGATTTCGGTCGGATGGTGTCCGTAGTCATCGACGAGCAAATAGTCCTCCGAGCGGTAAACGACTTCGAAGCGCCTCCGCGCGCCGCGGAAGGTGGCCAAGGCCGCGCCGCATCTTTCAAGATCGAGACCGAGTTCGGCGGCCAGGGCGAGCACGGCGGTCGCATTGAGCGCATTGTGTTCGCCCGGCACATTGAGCGTGACGCGCACCAACTCGGCCCCGTCGCGCCGGAAGCTGAAGGTCGAGGTGAAATCCGCGCTGCGGAAATCCGCGTAGGAATAGGTTCCCGTTCGGCCATAGGAAACGGCCCGCGGACGCGCCGCGCAGACGCGCACTGCCCCCGGATCGTCAGCGCAGTAGAAAATGCTTCCCGCCGTCTGGTCGAGTAATGTCCCGAAAGCCGCGTCGATCGCGGCGAGGTCGGCGTAATGGTCGAGGTGCTCGGGTTCGATGTTGAGCACGATGACGTGTTCCGGATGGTAAAGGACGATCGTGCCGTCGCTCTCATCGCCCTCGGCCACAAAATACTCCCCGCCCGCATCCCAGCGTGCGTTCGTGCCGAGGATCGGGATTTCTGCGCCAACATAGTGCGAAGGATGCGCGCCCGCGGCACGCAAGGCATGCGCCGTCATGGCCGAAACGGTTGTCTTGCCATGCATCCCCGCGACCAGAATTCC
>CAZEYV010000056.1:0-3237 GCA_964516705.1 uncultured Chthoniobacter sp. | reverse complement strand
CCTTCAGCGCCGGCGGCAGCAACCTCAACGGCAACATCGTTGTGACGGCACCGACCGACTATGAAGTATCTATCGATGGTTCAACCTACGGTTCCTCGGCGAATCTCACCGCGTCCGCAGGCACGGTTCCGACCACGACAGTGTACGTGCGCCTTGCTGCCACGGCGCCTGTCGGCAGCCCGTCGGGCCTGGTGACCATCGCGAGTGACGGTGCGACATCGCAAAATGTCGCCGTGACCGGAACGGTCAGCGCGGCCAGCGGCTATGACAGCTGGGCTTCGGGTTTCGGGCTGGACCCGGCGACCAATGGTGCGCCGGGAGCGGATCCGGACTCGGACAGCTTCAGCAATGCGCAGGAGTTCGCCTTCGGGACCAACCCGACGCTGGGCAATGCGGCACTCACGCAGGCTTCGGTGGCGGGTGGCAACCTGACCGTGACCTTCATCGAGCGCGACAGCGGTGTGACCTACGCGGTGGAAAACACGACCAACTTGGCTGCCGGTCCTTGGAATCCGGCTTCGGTCACGAAGACTACAGCCACCGACCAGACCGGGGTCCCGACCGGCTACACTCGGAAGCAGTTCAGCGTCCCGGCCACCGGCAACGGCTTCTACCGCGTCACGGCGACCACGCCGTAGCCCGGCAAGCCGCTGAGGCAATTCACAAAAACCCCGCGGTGCTGGCACCGCGGGGTTTTTTGCTCCTCGCGTTAGGTTTCGGAATCAGCCGGAACGATGCAGAAGAAGGCAAAGAGGAGAAGCGACGTCCCCCCAGCTTGGAGCGGTTTAAGATTTTCCGTAGCCGCGGCACTGTGTGCCGCGAACCTACGGATTCGTCGGCGGGGACGCCGACGCTACAGCCAAATGTAGCGGCGCCGTCCTCGGCGCCGGAAAGAAAAACGGCCACAACATTTTCTAAAATGCTCCAACCCCAGACGACAAGCGGCGGGGACGCCGCTTCTACTTTGCTGAACCGCCGCGGCATGCGGCGGTGGTCAGGCGCGATAGATGTCGCGGCGATGACCAATATCGACAACCAAGATAAGGAGGCGATGATCGATCACTTGGTAGACAATGCGGTGGTCGCCGACACGCACGCGGTAGAGATCCTTGGCGCCGCTCAGTTTGATGCAGCCATGAGGTCGGGGCTCGATAGCCAGGGCGTCGATGGTTTCGCGGAGGCGCCGGTAAAATTTGCGGTCGGTCAAACCACGCAATGTCTTTTCCGCACGGCGCAGGATCTCAACCGTGTAGGCCATCGAGTTCGCGCTTGAGTTGATCCCACGCGACGGCGGCGGTCGGATTTCCCTCAAGCTCGCCCAAGGCGACCCGAGCGGTGGCGAGATCGTGCAGATCTTCAAGGAGTTGCACGAAGTCGGGGGAAGGCAGTTGCGCTGCGGCCTCTTCGATTTCCATCAGGGTGCTCATACTCATCCGTAAGATGCCGTCTTCGCGGCGGAATGACAAGGATTAGGGCGGAAGGCGATGGGGAAAGGGATGAAACCGGCGACCTGAAAGCTGAGGGAGCGGGGAGCTGAGGGAAAAGCTCAAATGCGGAAACAGCGGGGAGCGGCGTTGTGGCGATCGTCGCCTCAGCGTTCCGTCCTCCGGATCTTGTTTCCCTCCGCCAGGCGGGATACCTTGGGATCCATGAAGCAATACCGCCCGGATGTGGAGCGCCAGAAGTGGCTCTACTCCATGGAAAAGTCGCGCAAGGTGCTGCGACGCTGGCAGGGCAAACCGGAGACGCCGGACCCCTCCAAGCCCCGCATTCCCGACAACTCCGAACCCTGGCTGCCCGGCGGCGTGCGATCCGTGGCCGACGCCATGTGGATTTCCGACCGGATCAAGGAGGACGTGGAGAGATGGGGACCAAAACCGAATCCGACGAAGTAATCCGCCGCCTCGCGGGAGAGTTCCGTGTTCTCACCCTCGGCGGGTTGGCGGTCATCGCCACGGGGTTGAGCCGAAATACCTATGATGCGGATATCTGGGTGGAACCTTTTGCGTCTCCGGACGAATGGAGTGATCGTCTGGCCCGCGTGCTGTATGCCGCCGGGACGGCGCAACCGGTCGCCATCGGATCTTGGGAGAAGATCGGGCGGGGGAGCCTGGCCGGGGTGATTGGTCGCGACGGAGTTATCAGGGTGGACGGATTGGAACGTCCGCTCGACATTTTTCGCGATCCGAATCAACTCCCCATGGAAGACTTTGACGAAATTTGGGATCGGGCGCAGCCGCTGGGCGACGGCACGCGGCTTCCCGATCCGATCGATTTGCTGGTCAGCAAGCAGGAAACCGGGCGGGACAAGGACCGGGCGGACATCATTTTTTTGGAAGGCAAGATCGAGGCGGACTATCTCGAGCGTTTGCCGCGGGTCCCGGCCGAAGAAGCGGCGCGCATGCTCGGGAGGTTTCTCACCCCGCGCGTGGCCGAGGCGGCACTGTCGCACTCCGACCAAGGGGTGGGGCAACTCGCGCGCAAATTCCTGCACGAGCTGGCCGAAGAGGGGGATCCCTACGCCGCGGAAATTCTGCGGCGCGTCTGAGCCGGAACGATGCAGAAGGAGGCAAAGAGGAGAAACGGCGTCCCCCCGCTTGGAGCGGTTTAAGATTTTCTGTAGCCGCGGCACTCTGTGCCGCGAACCTATGGTTCGTCGGCGGGGACGCCGACGCTACAGTCAAATGTAGCGGCGCCGTCCTCGGCGCCGGAAAGAAAAACGGCCACAACATTTTCTAAAGTGCTCCAACCCCAGACGACAAGCGGCGGGGACGCCGATGACCACGGCCGGGGGCGGCCGTGCTCCCCGGGACCTTGGCGGAGGTCCTTGCGCTCCTCGCGATCTGGGCTAAATTCAGTCTTCCCCATCCCGACGTATTCCGTGATTTACGCCAGAACCTTTTGCTTTCTCCTCCTGTTTCTGGCGGTCCAGGGCGCCGAGGCGCGGGTCGGACGTTCCACGGTCTACGATCCTCCGGCGGACTATTACCAGAGTGCGCAGGGGTTGGTCGGCGCGGGACTCAAGGCGGCCTTGCACCAGAGGATCAAGGGCCATCGGGTGCTGTCCTATGGTTCGTCCGGCACCGCCGCCGCCTTGCGCGTGCTCGATGCCATGCCGGGCAATTCGTCGCAGGTGCGCCTGCTCTACTGGGGCACGGGGCGCTCCGGGTCACGCTACGGGGGATCAGTCGGCGACTGGAACCACGAGCACTGCTGGCCGCAGGCCTACGGGGTCGA
>CAZEYV010000055.1:0-19242 GCA_964516705.1 uncultured Chthoniobacter sp. | reverse complement strand
TGACCGCCGGTGCATGAGGGGGTAAAGGTTCCGGCGGTCACAGACCGCCGCTACAAATGTGGAACAAACGGCCGTCGCCGGGGACAGCGATTCTACATTTGCCCGGTCAGCCACTCGACGAGCAGCGCGTTGACTTTGTCCGTGCGGGCGTCGGGTTGCAGCGGGTCGATGAAGTCGTGGGGGATGTTTTCCTCGGCAGGGAATTCGTGGACGAAAAATCCGGTATCCGGAGAGGTGGCGCGCCATTGTTCGACAAGGCGGCGAGTGCGGAGGTTGTTCACCGCGAGGTCGTTTTCGGTGAGGATGACGCCGAGGCGGTTGACGCGGAGCGTGCGGTCGGGTTGGGCGGTGCCCAAACCGAGACGCAAAGCTTCACCCAGGCCACGGGTGGGAAAGCGCGGATAATTGTAGGGCGGACCGGGGAGATTTTCGCGGACGCGCGGGTCCCACCAGAGCATCTGGTTGGGTAGACGTTCGAGGGCGGCGGCGAAGGCGGGGGTGAGAGCGTCGGGCACCACGGCGGGTCCGAAGAGCGGCGCGAGAAGGAAGACTTCGTCGATGTCGTCGCGGTTTTGGGCCAGCCAGGCGGCGGAGATGCCGCTGATGGAAAGTCCGACGACGGTGACTTGCTTTCCGAGGCCTTGGGCCAGGTCGACGCCGTATTGGGCATAGCGGATGAGATCCTGGGCGGTCAGGGCGGCATGGGCGTCGGTCATGCGGTCGGCCAGGCCGTGATGGGCGAGGCGGGGAATGACCACATTGGCGCCGGTGGCGGAAAGCTTTTCGCCGAGTTCGCGGAATTGCCGCGGGGCGTTGGTCAGGCCGTGGAGCAGGACAAAGACGCGTTCGGTTTCGTAGCCGTGGGTGAGGACGATGCTGCGTCCGCCGTCGTGCAAGGGGAGGTCAGCTTCCTTGGCTCGGGTCTCGTCCCAGCGGGCCATGGCTTCATCATAAGATGTCGCCGGATTGTCGGTGGAGACAAGGTCGTGGAGCGGGAGAGGTCGCAAGAACCACCCGAGGCCGAGCAAAAGCAGCGCGGCGATCACGGCCAAGATGCGGAGGCCGGTGCGCATGCGTCGTCAGGATTCTTCGCGGATGCCGTAGGAGATGGCGTAGAGGACTGGGGTGACCAAAAGCGACAGGACGGCGGCGAAGGAGAGGCCGAACATGATGGTCACGGCCATGGAGGAGAAAAAGGGATCGGTGACCAGCGGGATCATGCCGAGCACGGTGGTGAGCACGACCATGCAGATGGGGCGCATCTTGCTCGTGCAGGCGTCGAGCACGGCGCCGTAGGGCTTTTCACCTTTGTCGATGAGGGTCTTGATTTTGCTGACCACGACAATCTGGTTTTTGATCAACTCGCCGCCGAGGGCGAGAAGTCCGAGCAGGGCCATGAAGCCGAAGGGCATGCCGGTGATAAGGAGCCCGGCGGTCACCGCAATGATGCAAAGCGGCATGACCAGCCAGATGAGCGCGGTGGTGCGGATGGAATTGAAGAGGGCGACGACGATGAAAACCATGAGGGCCAAGACCCACGGAATGGGTTCGGCCAAGGCGCCGCGGGCGCGGGAGGAGTCTTCGTATTCGCCGCCCCACTCGAGCTGGTAGCCGGGGGGGAGTTCGATTTCTTCGATGCGATCTTTGACGCGGTCGCGCAGTTGGCTGGGCAGGCCGCGGCGCGGATCGGCGTGGACGGTCATGGTCGGCGCACGGTCGCGTCGGGCGATGAGAGGGTTTTCCCAGGCGATTTCGGTGCCATCCGTGACTTGGGCCAGCGGGATCATGCGTGACGCGGTGGGGCTCCAGATTTGCAGGTTGCCGATGGAGGCGGCGTCCTCGCGTTCGGCCAGCGGCGGGCGGGCAATGATGGGGAGGAGGCGGTTTTCCTGCGGGAAGAGTCCGGTGCCTTCGCTGCCGGGCTCGCGGTAGAGGCCGACGGGGCGTCCTTCGAAACTTGTTTGCAGCGCACGGGCCACGTCGACGCGGGTCAGGCCGTTGCGGCGGGCTTGTTGTTCGAGGAGGCGGGGGCGGATGACTTTGACCGGTTCCTGCCAGTCGCTGCGCACCGCAACGGCACCGCCGTCTTCATCGAGGATTTGCCTGGCTTGTCCGCCGAGTTGGCGCAAGACGGCGGGGTCGGGTCCGCTGAAGCGCACTTGGATGCGTCCGCCGCTGCCGGGTCCGAGGAGGAATTTCTTGGCGATGCCGTTGGCACCGGGACGGTTGGTGTCCAGTTCCTCTTGGATAGTCTTGGTGAGTCCGTCGATTTTGCGCCAGTCGTCGACATCGACGAGGAATTGCACGTAAGCACGGTTTTCGTGTTCCGGCGAGTAGACGAGGAGAAAGCGCAGTCCGCCGCCGCCGATGAACGAAGTGACGTGCGTGACGTCGTCGAGTTGCTGGATGAAGCGGCGAAAGTCGTCCGCGAAGGCCTCGGTCTGCCGGAGGTGGGTGCCGGCGGGCAGGTGGACATCGACCATGAATTGCGGACGCGTGGCCGGCGGGAAGAAGCTTTGGTCCACAAAGCGAAAGCCATAGATGCCGGAGCCGAAACCGGCGGCGGCGAGGAGGACCACAAGCCAACGGTGACGGAGGGCCGCGCTGAGCAGCTTCCGGTAAATGCGGAAAGGCAGGGCATCGTAGGGGTCACGTGCCGCAGCCGTGGCGCCGGGGTCGAGCGGGCGGAAGAAAATGTAGCTCAGCAGCGGGGTGGCCGTGACGGAGGAGACCCAGCTCAGACTGAGGGCGATGAGAATGACCCAGAAAAGCGAGTTGGTGTATTCGCCGGTGTTGTCTTCGGAGAGTCCGATGGCGGCGAAGGCGATGATGCCGATGGCGGTGGCGCCGAAGAGCGGCCATTGGTTTTCGGCCACGACTTCGCGGACGACCTGCAATTTGTCGCGGCCTTTCTCGATGCCGACCTTGATGCCTTCGATGACGATGATGGCATTGTCGGTCAGCATGCACAGCGCGATGATGAGCGCGCCGAGCGAGATACGTTCCATGAGCAACCCGCCCACCAGATACATGACGAGGAACGTCGCCATGATGGTGAGGAAGAGGACGCCGCCGATGATGAGGCTTGTTTTGCGGCCCATGGCGAGGAAGAGGACGATGAAAACGATGGTGACGGCCTTGGCCAGATTGAAGACGAACTCGTTGGTTGCGGCGGAGACGGCTTCGGGTTGGAAATTGATTTCGCCGATTTCCATTCCGACCGGTTGCGTGCCGGCCAGCTCGGCGAGTTTCTCGCGCACGTAGGCGCCCATTTCCACCACGTTGCCGCCGGGCACAGTGGAGATGCCGAGACCGATGGCGGGTTTGCCGTCGTAGCGTAGCAGGCGGCGGGGTGGATCGAGGTCGGCGCGTTGCAGGGTGGCGATGTCGCGCAAGCGGAGTTGGCGTCCGGATTGGTCCGAGCCGATGATCATTTCGAGCATGTCCTCGGCCGAAGTGAAGGCGCCGGTCGGGTCGATGGCGATGTGGAGGTCGCCGGCACGGAGGCGTCCCCCGTCGGCCGCCACATTCTGCTCGCGCAGCTTGGAGTAGATCTGTTCCTCGTCGAGGCCGAGCTGGGCGAGGCGCAGGCGCGAGATCTCGAGATAGACCACTTCCTGCTGCTCGCCGAAGAGGGCGACATTCTTGACCATGGGCACGCCGAGCAGTTCCCGGCGCAGGAAGTCGGCATAGCGTCGCAACTCGGGGAAAGAGTAACCGTCACCGGTCAGAGCGAAGAAAATGCCGTAAACATCGCCGAAGTCGTCGATGACGACCGAGCGTCCGCGCGCGGCGGGCGGGAGCTGGTTCTGCACATCGCCGACCCGGCGGCGCAGTTCATCCCAGACCTGCTGGATGCGGGCTTTGTCATAGCGGTCCTTGATGCGGACCGAGACGAGAGATTGACCGCGGGTCGATTCCGATTCGATGTGGTCGAGTTGTCCGAGTTGCTGGCAGGCGATCTCGATGGGGTTGGTCACTTCCTGCGCGACTTCGGCGGCACTGGCGCCGGGATAGGAAGTGATGATGAGGGCCTGTTTGATGGTGAACTCGGGATCCTCAAGGCGCCCGAGGTTCATGTAGGCGACAATGCCGCCGACCACGGCCATGGCCATGGCCACGAGGACCACGCGGTTGTGTTGGACCGAGAAAACGCCGGGGTTCATGGCCGGCCGCCGAGTGCGTCCCCGAGATCGCTCACCTTCATGCCTTCGCGCAAATGACCGGCGCCGGCCGCGGCGATGCGGTCGCCGGGTTGCAGGCCTTTGGTGATTTCCACCAGGCTGCCGGAAACGGCGCCGGTGCGGACGGGGCGGGCGGTCACGGTCTGGTCGGGTCCGATGATCCACACGATCGACGCTCCGGCGGTGTCCTGCACGACGGCGGCGACCGGCACCAGGATGTTGGGACCGAGGACTTCGGCGCGGCGGTAATTCATGGTCACGGTGGCGGTCATGCCGGGGAGGAGATTGAGATCAGGCGGCGATTGCATGGCGGCGCGGACGTTGAACGTTTGGGTCACGGGATCGGCGCGCTGGGCGACTTCGCGCACTTGCACGGGGAAGATGCGTCCGGGAGCGGCGCTGAATTCGGCGGTCAGGCTGGTGATGTCGGCGGTGCGGAGGGCGGAGACCATGACGGATTCGGGCACGTCGACGGCGATTTCGATTTCTTCCACGTCTTGGAATTTCACCACCGGTTGTTTGGCGCGGATGCTTTGTCCTTGTTCGACGAAGCGCCGGGCAACGACGCCCGCATAGGGCGCGGTGAGGGTGGTGTCGGACAGCTGGATGCCGGCTTCGACCACGCGGGCTTCGAGTCCGGCCACTTCGGATTGCTTGGCGAGGATGTCTTCCTCGCGTCCGGTCAGACTTTGATCGAGCGAGGCGCGCGCGGCCTCGCGGTTTTCGAGGGCCACGCGGAACGCGGTGTCGGCCCGGTCGAATTCGAGGCGGGAGATGGTCTGCGAGGCAAGGAGTTGCGTGGCGCGGTCAAGGTCGACGCGGGCATTGGCCAGCGTTGCGTCGGTCGAGCGGAGTTGTGCTTCGAGACGGAGCTGTTCTTCGGGACGGGCGCCGGCTTGCAAGGCTTGCAGATCGGCGCGGGCGCGGGCGAGTTGTCCCTGCAAGGCATCGAGGCGCGCTTGGAATTCGTCCGGACGCAGCCGCGCAACGAGATCACCCTGCGCCACGCGTTGTCCCTCGCGGACGGGCAGATCGATAAGCAGTCCGGGAACTTGGAATGTGAGTTCGACCTGTTTGGCGGCATCGACGCGGCCGGGAAAAGTGCGGCTGGCGGTGTCCGTGCCGCCGGCGATGACGAGCGTGCGGACAGGACGGACGAGTTCGACGGATGGTTCCGGCGGACGCGAGCAGGCGGCGAGGAGCAGGGCGGTGCCGGCGACGCAGGGGAGGAGGGGGATGGGTATCGCTTTGATCATCAGGAGGAAGGTCTCTGTCGCATGGTCGCCACTCGCAGATCCCGATCAGTTAGCAGGGCAGCGACCGGCGTACCATCTTAGTTTGGGGTCCGGAGCCTCGCGCGCCTCCCTTGCGTCGGCGGAGATGACCAAACGGTCTGCTGAGTCAGCCGTTACTACGGCTCGGGCAATTCGGGCTCGTGTGCGGCGGGGGCACTGGGTCAGGATCGCGGCACTATGAAATTTCTCCGGAACTTGATGTTGGCCGGCGTGTGTTTTGCTTCGGTCTGTGTGGCGGAAGCGCGACCGCCGAAATGGGAGTATCTGGTGGTCACGGCCGCGCTGAAGAACCGCAACCTCGAACCAATGCTCAACGCGCGCGGCGCGGAGGGTTGGGAGTTGGTGGCGTTGACCCGGAAGGATGTGGCGATTTTCAAGCGGGCGGCGCGGTGAAGGGGAGATGACAAGGCTGAGGACTGAAGTTATCGCGCTCGGAGAGCGCGATCCATCGGTTGTAGCGGCGGACTATGTCCGTCGGTGCTTTTGATATTGGTTCCGGCGCTCACAAAGCGCCGCTACAAGCGGAGACGATTTTTAACGCGGCGCGGGGAGCGAGAGCGGGGCGCCGGGGAGCATTTGCACTTGGCGGTCGTGGCGGGGGAGGCGGAGGGTGAGACGCAAGCCTTTGCCGGGGTCGCTTTCCAAAACGACTTCGCCGCCGTGGGCGCGGATGATGCGTTGGGTGATCATCAGGCCGAGGCCGCTGCCGCTTTTTTTCGTCGTGAAGTAGGGCTCGAAGACGCGGGCCATGGTTTCCTGGGTCATGCCGCCACCGGTGTCGGTGAAACTGACGTTCACCCATTCCGTATCGGAGCCGGTGCGGATTTTGAGGAGGCCGCCTTGCTTCATGGCTTCGCTGGCGTTTTTGACGATGTTGTAGAAAGCCTGCTTGAGCTGGTCTTGGTCGACGTCGAGCACGGGGAGTCCGGGGGCGAGATCGAGTTCGAGAAGGATGTTGCGGGATTTGAGTTCGGGCGCGAGGAAGTCTGCGGCGTCGCGGACGAGCGAGTTGAAATCGTGCGGGGCGCGGTGCAACGGCGCGGGGCGGATGGCGCGGAGGAATTGGGTGACGATGCTGTCGAGGCGTTTGATTTCTTCCTGCGCGACTTCGAGGGGATGGAGCAGGGCATCCTGTTGACCTTCGGGAAGTTTGCGCAGACGGCGTTCGAGAAGTTGCAGGTGGATAGTGAGGGAGTTGAGTGGGTTGCCGATTTCATGGGCCACGCCGGCGGCAAGCAGTTGGAGGGCGGCGATGCGTTCGCTCTCGAGGGTTTCCTGCGCTTCGCGGTGGCGCTCGGTGAAGTCGCGCATGATCAGTGCGTAACCGGCGTGCTGGCGGTGTCCGGGTTTGTCGTCGTCCTCGGCCATGAGCGGGACGACGTAGAAATTGAGGACGCGGTGGGCGGGGTGGAACACTTCGATGTCACGGGTGACCACTTCGCGGCCCTGGGCCAGTTCTTTCCAGCGCAGGCCGCTGATGTTGTCCGCTAGGGGGCGTCCGAGGGCGGCCGCGGGGTCGAGTCCGAAAAGCATGCCAGCCGCATCGTTCATGTAGATGACCGTGCCGGCCGTGTCGGTGACGATGACGCCTTCGCGGATGGCGTTGAAGATGGTTTCGAGGAAACGTTTGTCGCGGGCCAGTTCGACGAAGAAGGCTTCGACTTCCTCCGGTTGGATGCGGCGGAGGCGGGCGAGGATTTTGTCGAGGAAGGCGCGTTTCATGAGGAAGGCAGCGGCCCGGTCGCCACGGCGACCGGGGCCCTACCGGGTATCGAGGTCGATGTTGAGCAACGTTGCGAGTTCGTTGACGCGCTGGGCGAAGAGTTGGAGGGCGGACTCGACGGGTTGCGGGGAGGTCATGTCGACGCCGGCGAGTTTCAGGGTGTCGATGGGGTATTGTTTGCCGCCGGATTGGAGGAAGCTGAGGTAGCGGGACGGATCGCCGGTTTCGAGGACTTGGCGGGAGATGGCGATGGCCGCGCTCATGCCGGTGGCGTATTGGTAGACGTAGAACGCGCTGTAGAAATGCGGAATGCGCAGGCACTCGAGGTCGAGTTGCGGGTCGAGGGTGAAGTCGGGGCCGAAATACGCGACGAGGAGTTCGTGATAGATCTTCGTGAGGGTGTCGAGGGTGAGGGCCTCGCCGGCTTCCTGGCGCTCGTGGATGATTTTTTCGAATTCGGCGAACATGGTCTGCCGGTAGATGGTGCCGCGCAGGTCGTCGATCTGGCGGTTGAGGAGATACGCTTTCATTTGCGGGTCGTCGGTCTTGCCCAGCAGATCGTGGGTGAGGAGTTCCTCGTTGAAGGTGGAGGCCACCTCGGCGAGGAAGATAGGGTAGTGGTGATCCTGGAAGGTCTGGTGCCGCTGGGCATACCACGTGTGCATGGAGTGTCCGGCCTCGTGGGCGAGGGTGAACATGTCGGCGAAGACGTCCGGCTTGTAGTTCATCAGGATGTAGGGCGGGGACCCGTAACATCCGCTGGAGAAGGCGCCGCTGCGCTTGCCTTTCGATTCGTAGCGGTCGCACCAGCGTCCGCGCAGCCCGGCTTCGAGTTCGCGGGTGTATTCGGCGCCGAGCGGGGCGACGGCGGCGATGGTGCGGTCGATCGCTTCGTCGAAAGTCAGATGGGTGGTGATTTTCGGGACGAGCGGGACGTAGGTGTCGTAATGGTGGATTTCCGCGAGGCCGAGGGCACGGCGGCGCAGTTTGTAGTAGCGGTGGAGCGGCGTGAGATGGGCGCGAACCGTCGAGACGAGGTTGTCATACACGGTGGTCGGGATGTTGTTGCGGAAGAGAGCGGCGGCAAGGGCGGACGGATAATTCCGCGCCTTGGCGTGGAAGACATCGGTGCGGACCGAGCTGGCCAGGGTGCTGGCGAGGGTGAATTTGTGGTCGGAAAACTCCTCGTAGAATTGATGAAAAGCGCGGCGGCGGAGGTCGTGGTCGGGTTTGACCAGAAACGAGCTGAAGCTGCTTTGGCTCAGTTCGACCTGCTGGCCGGCGCTGTCGGCGATGAGGCCGAACTTGAGGTCGACATTGGTCAGTTGGGAGAAGGTTTCCTCGTGTCCGGCCAGCGGTTGCGAACTCATGGCGAGGAGGCGCTCTTCGTTTTCGTTCAGAGTGTGCGACTTGAAGCGGCGCAGACGTTGGAGGACGGTTTGCCACGGGGCGAGCTCCGGCGCGGCGGCGAGCGCGTTGAATTGCGCGTCCGGAATGGCCATCAATTCCGGGCTGAGGAACGAGCATTTCTCCACGATGTCAGTGTGGAGGTTTTGCAGGCGCGCTTCGCGTTCGAGAAAGACGGGATCGGAGGCGTTTTCGCTGACGCGCAGGCTGGTATAGGTGCCGAGGCTTTCGAGGGGCTGGTCGATGCTCTTCTCGAATTCGAGTGCGGCGAGGAGGGAAGCGGGTGATGCGCTGAGCTGGCCGCGGAATTGAGTGATCTGAGGGTAGCGTTGCTGGAGATCGGTGAAGTCGCGTTCCCACGCGGCGTCGTCGGCGTAAAGATGCGTGAGGTCCCAACGGTCGGACTCGGGGATTTCGTCACGGGTGGGGACGCGTTTGACGGTGGCTTCGGCGGTGCGGGATGACATGGAGGATGATTTTGGGTGGCTCAGAATTCGGAGCAATTGAAAACGATGCGGTAACCGCAGGTCGCGCTGCGGCAGACGACTTTGCATTTTTCGGAAATGAGCGAGGCGCCGCAGACGGGGCAAACGGTGTCGGGGTCGGGTGAGGCCGATTCCGGAGCGGGGCGCATGCTGCGGAGGATTTGCGCGAGTTCGGAGACGACGGACTCATCGTGCGCGGCGGAAAGGCTGACCCGCAAGCGCGAGGTTCCTTTCGGCACGGTGGGCGGGCGTATCGCGGGGACGAAAAATCCCAGCCGGCGCAAAGCTTCGGCGTCCTGCAGCGCGGTCTCGGCATCCCCGACGATAACCGGGTGGATAGCCGCGGGCAGGGAGGGATCGATGATGGCGGCGAGTCTGCGCAGATGCGCGCGGCGACATTCCCCTTCGGTTCCCGCGCAGAGGGCAAGCGCGACGGATGCCGCCGCAGCGGTCGAAGCGGGTGGGGCGGTGGAAAAAATGAAGCCGCGCGCGCGGTTGACCAGAAAATCGACGAGCGCGCGCGATCCGGCGATGTAACCTCCGGCGCTGCCGAGGGCCTTGCCCAGCGTTCCCATGTGGATGTCGATGCGCTCGGTGAGTCCGAGTTGGTCGGCCAGACCGCGTCCGCCTTCGCCGAGAACACCGACCGAATGGGCCTCGTCCAACATGAGGATGGCACCGAATTTTTCTTTGAGCGCGACGATCTCGCGCATTGGTGCGAGGTCGCCGTCCATGCTGAAGACCGCCTCGGTGACCACGAAAACCCGGGCCTGCGGAAATTTCTCGCGGGCCCAGCGGAGATGGTGGTCGAGTTCCCCCGCGTTGTTGTGCGCGAAGGCGCGGTAAACCGCGCCGCTCAAGCGGGCACCATCGACGAGGCAGGCGTGGCTGAGGCGGTCGAGGAGGATGACGTCATCTTTGCCGGCCAGCGCCTGCAGGGCGCCGATGCTGGCGGCCGTCCCGCTGCCGAAGGCGAGGGCGGCTTCGGTGCGTTTGAAGGCCGCGAGTTTTTCCTCCAGTTCGGCGTGTGGTCGCTGCGTGCCGGTGATCAAGCGGGAGGCTCCCGCCCCCGCGCCGTAATCGCGGGTCGCGCGGACCGCTGCCTCGATCACATCGCGGTGCGAGGCGAGGCCGAGGTAATCGTTCGAAGCAAAATTGTGCAGCGTTTGGCCCGAGACCTTCACGGTCGCGCCCGTCGGGTCGTCAGACACGCGCAAGGTCCGCCGCAGGCTGCGGCTTTCCAGATCGCCCAATGATTTCTGCAGATGGTCTTGGAGCATGACGGGCGGGGATTTTTAACCGCCGGGGGCGCGGAGTCCACCGAGGAGAGGATTGACGGGGCGGGGCGCTTATGATAGATGGATCTATCATGAAAACGGCAACGGTGGCGGATTTGCGGAACAACTTTGCGCGCATTTCGCGGTGGATCGAGGCGGGCGAGGAGGTTGAGATCACCAAGAGGGGGAAGAAATTCGCGCGGTTGGGGCCGGTATCCTCGCGGGTGGGTGAAGAGACGGTCGAGTGGCCGGATCGCTCGGCTTGGCGGAAGCGCGTTTTTCCCAAAGGGTCGGGTCCGACCACGGCCGAGGAGATTGTCGATTACGATCGCGGAGACACATGAACTTCGTCTACGCGGACACCTCGACCATCGTCAAAAGCTATCTGGACGAACCGGGTTCGGCGGAGGCCGAGAACGTGTTGCGGGGGTTGGACGCGACGCTGGCTTACACGCCGCTGCACGAAGTGGAGGTTCCGAATGCGGTTTATTTGAAACGTTTCCGTGGCGAGATCGATGCGGAGCAGGAGTGCGCTGTGCTGGACGAATTGCGGAGCGATTTGCGCCGGGGTTTGTTGCGGCGGCCGGACTTTCTCGATTGGCGGAAGGTTTTTGTCCGCGCCGCGGTGCTCGCCGAAAAGCATTCGCCTCACGTCGGCACGCGCAGCTTGGATTTGCTGCATGTGGCGGCGGCTTTGGAATGCGGGAGTCCGGATTTTGTGTCGTATGATCAACGTCAGCGCAAGGTGGCGGTGGCCGAGGGTTTGCGGGTCATGCCGCGGGTTTTGAAGAGGAAAGTTTGATTGGCGGGCCTCCGGGCTGCACATTCGCCGTCATGCTTCACCTGCCCGATCCGGTGCACCCGTTCGCGGTGCATTTTCCGGTGGCGTTTTTGCTGCTGGGCACGGTGGCGATTGCGTTGTCCTTGCTGTGGCCGAACCGCTACATCGTGCGTTTGGCTTTCCTTTGCATGGTGCTCGGGGCGCTGGGGGCGACTTGGGCGCACCGCACGGGGGTGGAGGAGGCGGCGGCCATCCGCTACGTCGGCGAGTCGACGGCCGCGGCGGTGCAGGAGCACAAAGGTGTGTCGGATTTGATGCTGGTGGCTTCGTGGATTGCGGCGGTGGCGGCTGCGGCGGTGTTTTTCAGCAATTTGATTCCGGGGGTGTCCTTGCTTGCGCGCCTCGTCGCGGTGGCCGCGAGCCTGTTCATGCTGTGGACCCTGCAGGCCGCGCATCACACGGGGATGGTGCTGACGCACGAGCATTTTTTCGGACCTAACGCGCCGAAGCCGGCGCCGGGAACCGAGGAAGTGATCCGTTTGCGGGTGGATTAAGCCGGAGCCGCGTGCTCGGGGAGCGCGTGGCGGAAGGTGGCCAGCGCGACGAGGGCGAGCCCTCCGCCGAAGATCCACAACGCGGCGGGGATGCCGGTCCATTTGGCAACCAGGCCGGCGGTCAGCGAGCCGAGGGCGAAGCTGCCCTGCAAGACGGTGAGATAGATGGCGATGATGCGTCCGCGGAATTCGGCGGGCACGGAGGTCTGCACGGCGACGTTGAGGTTGACCATGCTGGAGACCCACGCGAAACCACCGAGGAGCAGTGCGGCGGCGGCCCACGGAAAACTTTGCGCGCTGCCGAGCAGGCCCAGGGCGATCCCCGCAACGAGCGCGGAGGCGCTGACCGTTTTCGACGGACCGGCCCGGCGCCGCAGCAGGGGCGAGGTCGCGCCGCCGAGCAGCGAACCGATGCCGAAGACGCCGAGCAGGCTGCCGTATTCGGCGGCGCTGAGTCCGAGGTTCTCGCGGGCGAGCAGAGGCAGAAGCGCGAGCGGGGCGCTGGCGCCGAAGGAAAAGGCGGCGAGGCGGAGAAAAGGCGAGTGCAAGTGCACGGCCTCGCGCGCGTGACGCAGCCCGCCGCCGATCGATCGCCAGAATCCACCCGCGTTCGGCGCGGGGGCGACACCGGACCAGAAGGAGAGAACCAGCACGGTGCCGAGGAAAGACGAGGCGTTGATAAAAAAGACCGGTGCGGCGCCGATCCATCCAACGAGCAGTCCGCCGGTCACGGGACCGAGGACCCGTCCGGTGTTGAAGCTGATCGAGTTGAGCGCCACCGCGGACGCCACCCGATCGCGCGGCACGAGGTCCTGCACCAAGGACTGCCACGCGGGCAGATTGAGGGCAGCGCCGGTGCCCAGAGCGAAGGTCAGGGCGAGCAGTCCGGCCGGTGTGGCGTGTCCGGACCAAACCAGCACACCCAGAGCCACCGCGCAAAGCATCATCCACAGCTGTGTGCCGATGAGAAAAATGCGCCGGTCGACAGTATCGGCGAGCGTTCCGCCCGCCAGGCCGAAGAGAAAAACGGGGGCGAGGGTGGCCACGGGGACCAGCGAGATGACCAAGGGCGAAACGGTCAGCGAGGTCATGACCCACGCCACGGCCACGGCTTGCATGAGCGTGCCGAGGTTCGACACAACCGAGGCGATCCAGAGGAACCGGTAGACCGGGGATCGCAGCGGGGCCAACAACTCGCGCATGATGAGAGCGCTCACCATGCGCCGTCCGTGAGGCGGGCGCTATTGCAAAAATTTCGAGCCGAGGCGGACAAGGTCCTGCATGTCGACATCGCCGTCGCCGTCGGAATCGAGAAAGCCTTTGAGCAGCGGGTTCGAGGCGAGCGCGGCGAACGGGTCATCGGCCGTGGCGCCGGTGCGCGCGGACGGGACGGACGGTGCGGCGCCGGCGCGGGCGCCGGATTGGAGGAGGGCGACGAGCGCGGGAATAATGACCGGCAACATGCTCATGATGGAGTCGACGGGGAGCCCGCTCTTTTGCTGGGCCTGCGTGACCATCTGGTCCATGCGTTCGCGTCCGAGTGTGCGCTCGAGCGCTTGCGGGGAGTTGGCGTTTTGCTTGAGCGAACCGAGCAGGGCGTCGATGCCATCGATGCCGCCTTGTTGGCCGGCTTCGCGCAGGGCGGGTTTGAGCGTGCTGCCGATCGTGCCGGCAAGGCCTTCGGCGGCACCGGACGGAATTTGGCGGGCTTGGGCCGGAGCGGTGCCGGGTGCGCCTCCGAGCAGGGCGCCGAGGAGGCCTTCCAGATCGGATTTTTGCGTGGTGGATTGCGGGTCTTGGATGGAGGAAACGAGGACGTCGAAGAAGTTCATGGGAGCGGGAGTTTGCGAAGGGTTTCGTGCGGAGGGAAGTCCGCTTTGGCGTAAATATCGGATTTTTTTTCGTGCGAGGTCTTGCCGCGGATGAGGCGGGCGTTTATGCCGACATGCATGCGTTGGGAAGGCAGACGGCAAAGCGAGAACGTTGAGGATCGGCGGGGGATGAGTCCGGCCGGGCGGACGATGGTCGGTGGCGGGCTCGGGCTGATCTTGGTGTTGGCGTTTGCTTTGTTCACCGGGGCTGATCCATTGCGCCTCATTCAGGACTTGGGCATGGACCAGCAGGTTTCCGCGCCGCAACAACAAGGGAAACCGGCTCCGGATGATAACATCCGCAAGTTCGTCGCCACGGTGCTAGCCGATACCGAGGACGTGTGGACGGAGGCGTTTGCCAAGTCGGGTCGCAAGTATGTGCCGCCGAGGTTGGTGTTGTATTCGGGGGTGACGCAGGTGCCGGGCGGGATGGCGCAGGGGGCTTCGGGGCCGTTTTATTTGCCGGCGGACCAGACGGTTTATTTGGATTTTTCGTTTTTCGAACAGATGCAGCGGCAATTCGGGATGCATGGGGATTTTGCCGCGGCTTATGTCATAGCGCACGAGGTCGGACACCATGTGCAGCATTTGCTCGGGCTGACCGATCTGGTACACGGGCGCCGGATGTCCGAGGCGGAGCGCAACCAGATGTCGGTTCGCTTGGAATTGCAGGCTGACTTTTTGGCCGGAGTCTGGGCGCACCATGCGCAGCAGCGGTGGGATATTTTGGAGGAGGGGGATGTCGAGGAGGCGATCAACGCAGCCGAGACGGTCGGCGACGACCGGTTGCAGAAGGCGACCAAGGGCTATGTGGTGCCCGATTCCTTCACCCACGGGACGGCGGAGCAGCGGCGGCGGTGGTTCATGAAGGGTTTCCGGAGCGGCCGCCTCTCGGAAGGCAATGCCTTCGAGATGCCTTACAGCCAGCTCTGATTTTTTGCGCGTTTCCTTGCGGGGCGGGAACCGCTAGAACGTCCCGATGCAAACGGTGAAAGCGGCCATTGTCGGCGCGAGCGGTTACTCGGGAGAGGAACTGGTCGCCTTGCTGGCGCGGCATCCGCGGGTCGAGATCGTCGCGGTGACTTCGCGGCAATCGGCGGGGCAGACTGTGGCGGAGGTTTTTCCGCGGATGAGTGCATCGGCGATTGCCGGGATGAAATTTGTCGAGCCTTCGGTGGATGCGCTGAAAAAATCCGGCGCGACGACGGTGTTTCTCGCGCTCCCGCACGGACTCGCCGCGGAGTTCGCCGCGCCGTTGCGCAAGGCCGGTGTGCAAGTCGTGGATCTGAGTGCGGATTTCCGGCTCAAGTCGGCGGAGATTTTTGCGGAATTCTACGGCGAGAAGCACCCGGCACCGGAGTTGTTGGCGGAGTCGGTTTATGCGCTGCCTGAGATTTGCGGGAGCACCGCACTGCAGGATGCCGGCTTGCTTGCGTGTCCCGGTTGTTATCCCACGAGTATCCTTGTTCCGCTCGTGCCGCTCCTGCGGCGGAAGCTGATCGCTCCCGCGTCGATCGTGATCAACAGCCTGAGCGGGGTGAGCGGGGCCGGAAGGAAGGCCGACGTGGCGTTGCTCTTTGCCGAGTGCAACGAGAGCTTGCGGGCTTATGGTGCGCCCAAGCACCGGCATCTTTCCGAGATCGAACAGGAACTTTCCGTCGCCGCCGGCGAAAAAATAAGCGTCAGCTTCACCCCGCATCTGGTGCCGGTCACGCGGGGTATGATATCCACCATCGTGGTCCAAGCAGCCAAGGGTGCGGATGCCGAGACGGTGGAAAAAGCTTGGCGGGAAGATTACCGGGGACGGTCTTTTGTGCGCATCGTTGCCCACTTGCCCGACTCCAAACATGTGACGAACACGAACTTTATCGACATCGCGGTGCGTGAAGACGCGCGGACCGGAAGGCTGCTCCTCTTCAGCGCCATCGACAACCTCGGCAAAGGCGCCGCCTGGCAAGCCGTGCAGGCTTTCAATGTCTCGCAGGGCTGGGACGAAACAACGGGTTTACTATGAGCAAGTGGAAGCCGGTCAAGGGCGGGGTCACGGCCGCCAAAGGATTTCGCGCCGCGGCGGTTTTTGTGGGGATCAAGGCGGCGAACAAAAGCCGTGAAGATATGGCGTTGGTCGCCTCCGAGGTGCCGGCGGTCGGCGCGGGCGTCTTCACGACGAACCGGGTCAAAGCCGCCCCGGTCCGCGTTTCGCGGGCCCACCTGCGCTCGCCTCACTCCTGCGCCGTGCTCCTCAACAGCGGCAACGCCAACGCTTGCACCGGACCATGCGGTATTGCCGCGGCCAAAGCGCTGGCCGGCCGCCTGGCCGAGGTCCTGCATTGCGGGGTCCGCCGCGTGATGGTTTGTTCGACCGGCCGGATCGGCGTGCCTCTTCCGCTCGAAAAAATGGCGGATAAACTTCCCGAGTTGGCGGCGCGACTTTCAACCTCCGGCGGGGCGGCCGCGGCCAAGGCGATCATGACCAGTGACACCTATGCCAAGGAATACGCCGTGGAAGTGAAATTGCCGGGGGGCAGTGTCCGGGTCGGCGGCATGGCCAAAGGTGCGGGCATGATCGATCCGAACATGGCGACGATGCTCTGCGTGATAACCACGGATGCGAAGCTTTCCAAAGGAACGCTGCAGAACGCGCTGCACCATGCGGTGGAGCGCAGTTTCAACCGCATCACGATCGACGGTGACATGAGCACGAACGACACGGTGCTGGCTTTGGCCAACGGCGCATCGGGCGGCGCCTCCATCAAAAACGGATCCCCCGAACATGCGCTCTTCACGGAAGCGATGAACGAAGTGTGCACGCGCTTGGCTTTTATGATCGTGCGTGACGGCGAGGGCGTTTCGAAATTCGTCACCGTGCAAGTGCGCGGCGCCTCGAACCTGCAGGCCGCTCGAAAAGTCGCCGAGGCGGTGGCCAATTCAACCTTGGTCAAATGTGCCTGGGCGGGCAACGACCCGAACTGGGGGCGCATCCTCGATGCCGCCGGCTATTGCGGGGTGCGCATCCGCGAGGAATTGGTCGATATCTATTATGACGGCGTGGCCGCCGTGCGCGGGGGGACCGCGGCGCTGACGCCGAAGGACAAATTGGTCAAAGCGGTCTCCGGCGACAAATTCACCGTGACCATCGACCTGCACCAAGGCAAAGCGTTCTACACCGTTTACACGACCGACCTGACCGAGAAATACGTGGAGTTGAACCTCAGCGAGTAGCATGAGCCTTACCGATGCCAGTCTGCGTGCGGGAACGTTGATCGAGGCGTTGCCTTATCTGCAGAAATTCCGCGGACAAACTTTCGTCATCAAATACGGCGGCAGCGCGATGGAGAGCGACGACGCCGTCGAGCGTTTGCTCCGCGATGTCGTATTCCTCGAAGCGGTGGGAATCAATCCCGTCCTTGTCCACGGCGGCGGCAAGGCGATCAGCGCACGCATGCGCGAGGCCGGACTCACCGCGCGGTTCCTCAACGGCCTCCGTGTGACCGACGAGGCATCGATCCGTATCGTGGAGGACGTCCTCGATCGCGAGGTCAACCCGCGGTTGGTCCAAACCATCGGTGAATTCGGCGGTCGGGCGCGCGGGTTTTCCGGACGCGATGTGCTGCGGGCGGAAAAATTGCCGCCGGTCGATGACGGCAAGGGCGGGACGGAAGACATCGGTTTCGTCGGCCGGGTCACCGGGGTCGAGAAGGCGGCCTTGGAAGAGACTTTGCAAGAAGAGCGCGTGCCGGTTGTTTCGCCCGTGGCGCGGGGAACGGACGGATCCACCTACAATATCAACGCCGACGAAGCAGCCGCGGCCATCGCGGGCGCCCTGCGCGCGGCCAAACTGATTTTTCTCAGCGACGTGCCGGGCATCATGCGCGACCGCGAAGATCCCGAGTCGCTCGTGCCCACCGTGCGGGCCGATCAAGTCGACGCGCTCATCCGGCAAAAGGTGCTCGAGGGCGGCATGATTCCCAAAGTGCAGGGTGCCATCGCGGCTTTGCGCAACGGGGTGGGGAAGACGCATATGATTGACGGACGGCTTCCGCATGCTTTGTTGTTGGAAATATTCACCAATGAAGGCGTCGGCACCGAAATCGTGGCTTAGTGTTTTTGTCCTCCTCGCGTTGGCGCTGGCTGTGTCCGCGCAGGCCGAGTTCCGCGGCGCGTGGATTTCCTCGGTGCACAACCTTGATTGGCCTTCGAAAAAAGGCCTGCCCGCCGGCGCGCAGAAAGCGGAACTCGTCCGCATGCTCGATGCGGCCAAGTCGCTCGGGCTGACCGATGTTTTTTTCCAAGTTCGCCCCGAAGGCGATGCGCTTTACCGCTCGTCGCTCGAGCCGTGGAGCCGTTTTCTCACCGGCACACAGGGCAAAGATCCCGGATATGATCCGCTCGCCTTTTGCATCAGCGAGGCGGCGAAGCGCGGGATCCGCGTGCACGCGTGGTTCAATCCGTATCGCGCTTCGGTCAAAGCGGGCAATCCGCTGGCCTCGAACCACATGGCACGGCGTTACAGTCCCTACGCCTACAAAGTCGGCTCCGTCGTTTGCATGGATCCCGGTTCGCGCGAGGTGCAAGACCATGTGGTCAAAGTGGTGGCCGATGTGGCCCGGCGCTACAATGTGGCGGGGATTCATTTCGACGATTATTTTTACCCGTATCCGTCGGTCGGGCGTCTGCCCGATGGCAAAACCTACGAGCGCTACCGCGCGGGCGGGGGATCGCTCTCGCTCGGTGACTGGCGACGCGACAACGTGAATCGTTTGATCGCGCGTTCCTCGCAGGCCGCGAAGGAAGCGCGCCCCGGGATTGTTTTCGGCGTCAGTCCGTTCGGCATCTACACGAAAGGGCAGCCGTCGACGGTCAAAGCCGGACTCGACCAACTCAACGAAATCTACGCCGATCCGCTCAAGTGGATGCGCAGCGGTTGGGTCGACTACATCGCGCCGCAACTTTACTGGAAAGACAAGTCGGACCAGTGCTTCACCGAATTGCTCGAATGGTGGCGCAGCCCGTCGGTCAATCCGCGCCGTGTGCCGGTTTACCCGGGTATCGCTTCCTACCGCATGAAAGAACAAGGCTGGCCCGCGCAGGAAATTGTCCGTCAGGTCGGTCTTTCCCGCACGGTCGGCAGCGGCCCGTCCGGACATGTCTTTTTCCGCATGGCGAATATGGTCAACAACACCAAAGGCGTTTCCTCCATGTTGAAGAAAGCAGGCTATTGACGACTTTTCTTTTGCAGCGGCGGCGTTCCCGCCGTCGGTCGTTTTGTCCCAACGGCCGTCCCCGAGGACAGCGACGCTACATTCAGGTCATGACGAGAGCGCGAAGGATGGCCCACAGCTTCTCCGGCTTCGACAACCGGTAGCGCTGCTCACCTACGCGCAGCCCGCCGCGCCGCATTTTGCCGAGCAGTGAACGATAGATTGAAGCCATGACGCGGGCCGGTCGCAGAGCTTTGGCGTCCTCTGCTGGGGACGTTGCTGCCGCCTGATCGAACAGCGCAGCCGTCTTCTCCGCGAACGAGAGCAAATACTCCTGCGCATCGTTTGGAAAAGACGCGACCCCCGCGGCCGACAATTCGTCCAGTGGATAATAAATCCGCCCGCGCGTCAGGTCCGATTTCGTATCGCGCAGGATGTTGGTATATTGCAGGGCGCGTCCAAGG
>CAZEYV010000054.1:0-13330 GCA_964516705.1 uncultured Chthoniobacter sp. | reverse complement strand
GTTCCCCCCGGCTCCCCCCCGCTTTTCCCCCCGCACCCCCACGACCTGCCCGCCCCCCCCCGCCCCCGCCCCGGCGTGGCCAATTGCAATGTCGCGGTGCGCGAATGGAACGACGACGTCATCTTCCTCCGCAAAATCGTCGACGGTCCCGCCGACCAAAGCTACGGCATCCAGGTGGCGAGGCTGGCCGGCCTCCCCGAGCCCATCTTGAAGCGCGCCCGCGAAATCCTGCAAAACCTCGAAAACTCCGAATTAACCGCCGAAGGCAAACCCGCCCTCGCCGAGAAATCCAAACGCCCCCACAAACTCCGCGCCTTCACCGACCAACTCGACCTCTTCGAGTCCTAGCGGCGCCACGGGTCTTGCGCCCGTGGACCGCAACAGGCACACATCACACCCGCTGTAGCGTCGCCGTCCCCGGCGACGGCCGTTTACCCCCCCTTGTAGCGGCGGTCTGCAACCGTCGAAACCTCATGGTGTCCCATGCTCCGGCGGACACAGTCCGCCGCTACATCAACTGCACATCAACTCTGCTTCGCACGCTTGGCGTTCTTGATTTTTTCCAACTCCGCGACCCCAGTCGGCTTCAGATACCCTTTGCCCGTCCGCGCGTAAACCAGCTCGGCGCTGAATTGATCTTGAATAGCCAAACCCTCCCGAAGAACCCGCTGAAAAATCGGATTCTTCAACAACTCCGGATCAATCGCCGGTTTCACAAAGCAATCATAGCATCGTCCTTCCCCCAAGCAGAGCCCACTTCATTTCCCCTCTCAGCGTCTTCTGCGCCCTCTGCGGTTCATTTCCTTCCACCACCTCATTGACACCATTCGCATTCCTCAAAGAAACTCCCCCGATGCCACTACTGCACTTCACCAAAATGAACGGAGCCGGCAACGACTTCGTCCTGGTGGACAACCGTGACGGATCGCTCGCCCTCACCGACGCCCAAATTGCCCGGCTGTGCGACCGCCACCGCGGCGTCGGCGCCGACGGGCTCCTCCTGGTCGAAAAACCCGAGGCCAAAGCCGATTTCCGCATGCGCTACTACAACGCCGACGGACGCGAAGCCGAGATGTGCGGCAACGGCGCCCGCTGCTTCGCCCGTTTTGTCGGCAAAATCGCTCCAGCCAACAACGGCACGGTGAGTTTCGAAACCCCCGCCGGCGTGATCTCCGCCACCCTGCGCGGCGACCAAGTCTCGCTGGCCATGAGCCAACCCGGACCCTTTACCGACGGCGTCGAACTCGAGGCCGCCGGACACAAACTCACCGTCTACTCGATCAATACCGGCGTCCCGCACGCCGTCGTCCTCGTCGATGACCTCGATGGCACCGAAGTGCACCAACTCGGCGCCACCCTCCGCCATCACCACCACTTCCAACCCCGCGGCACCAATGTGAATTTTGTCCGCCAACTCGGACCCCAAGACCTCGCCATCCGCACTTACGAGCGCGGCGTCGAGGCCGAAACCCTCGCCTGCGGCACCGGAGTGGTAGCCAGCGCCCTGACCATCGCCGCCCTCACCGGCGCCGAATCCCCCATCCGCGTTCTGGTCAAAGGCGGCGACACCCTGAGCATCGATTTCCTCCGCTCGGGCGACGGCTTCTCCCACGTCATCCTCACCGGACCCGCCGATTTTGTCTTTGAAGGCACGATCACCGTCTAGTTCACTCCCTCCATGTTCGCCGGCACCTACACCGCCCTTGTCACGCCGTTCCGCGACGGCCAAGTCGACTACGACGGATTCCGCCAACTCATCGAAGCCCAAATTGCCGGCGGCGTGGACGGCATCGTTCCCGTCGGCACCACGGGTGAATCTCCGACCCTCTCCCACGACGAACACCGCGACGTCATCGCGGCCGCCGTCAAAATCGCCGCCGGACGGGTCAAAGTGGTCGGCGGCACCGGCTCCAACTCCACCGACGAAGCCATCGCCCTCACGCAAGACGCCGAAAAAGCCGGCACCGACGGCGCCCTCATCGTCGCTCCTTACTACAACAAGCCATCACCCGAAGGCCTCTACCGCCATTTCCGCGCCATCGCCGGCGCGACAAAATTGCCGATCATTCTCTACAGCATTCCCGGACGTTGCGGCATCGACATCGGCGTGGACGTCGTGGCGCGTCTGGCCAAAGATTGCCCCAACATCGTCGCGATCAAAGAAGCCGGCGGCACCGTCGAACGCGTCAGCCAACTCCGCCAAGCCGTCCCCGACACCTTCGAAATCATCTCCGGCGACGACTCTCTCACCTTGCCTTTTATTTCCGTCGGCGCGGTCGGCGTGATCAGCGTGGCCTCCAATGTCGCCCCCGCGCAGGTGAGCGAACTGGTCCGTGCCGCACGCGACGGACAAATGACCCGCGCCGAACAACTGCACCGCCGCCTCTACCCGCTCTGCAAAAACCTCTTCATCGAAAGCAATCCGTCCCCCACCAAATACGCGCTCTCCCTCACCATGGGCCTTTCCCCCGAGCTGCGTCTCCCGCTGGTCGAAATGTCGGAAGAAAACCGGCGACTTGTGCGCTCCACTCTCGCCGACCTCGGCCTCCTCCCATGAGCACTCCTCTCCGCCTCTGCATCTACGGCTCGAAAGGCCGCATGGGCCAGGCCCTCATCCGCTGCGCCACCGAGGATCCCGGACTCCAAGTCACCACCGAAGTCGACACCGGCGATGACTTCCCCGCCGCCCTGTCCCGGTGCGATGCGGTCATCGACTTCTCCGCCACCCACATCACGCCGCAAGTGGCCAAAGCCTGCGCGGACGCCGGCAAGGTTCTCGTCATCGGCACGACCGGACACGAACTGGCCGAGCGCGGGCAAATCAACCAAGCCGCCGCCAAGATCCCCCTCGTCTTCTCCCCGAACTACAGCGTCGGTGTAAACACCCTCTTCTGGCTGACCCGCAAAGCGGCCGAAATCCTCGGTCCCGGTTTCGACCTCGAAGTGGTCGAGATGCATCATCGCTTGAAAAAAGATTCGCCGTCGGGAACGGCACGCCACCTCGCCGAGATCCTGGCCGAGGTGCGCAAAATCGATTACGCCGAAGCCGGCCGCCACGGCCGCGCCGGCATCGTCGGCGAGCGCACCCATGACGAAATCGGCGTCCATGCCATCCGCGGCGGCGACGTTGTCGGAGACCACACCGTCATCTACGCCGCCCCCGGCGAACGCCTCGAACTGACCCACAAGGCCTCCAGCCGCGACACCTTCGCCCGCGGCGCGCTCCGCGCCGCCCAATGGGCGAGCAAGCAACCTCCGGGACTTTATGACATGCAGGATGTGCTCGGACTGAAGTAGTTTCCCCGCATCCTCTGTAGCGGCGGACTATGTCCGCCGGTCCCCCTCCTCCACGCCGTGGAAAATCCCCGCGAGGATTTCCACACCCCGCGCCAGCGACGGCGCTGGCCGGACAAAATACCGGTCGGCATCCACCGCCACCACCGGACAATCCACCGCGATCCCCGCAGCCTCCCGGGCCGACCGCTCCTCGTCGAAACCGCAAGGTGCGGCGATGACAAGTTCCGGCCGCGCCGCGCGCACCGCGTCCCATGTCGTGGGAACGGAGCGCTCCCCCGCACGGCCCATGACTTCATCACCTCCCGCCGCCTCGACCATTTCCGGAATCCAATGGCCGCAGGCGAAAGGCGGGGTGATCCATTCGGCCACAAAGACGCGCCGACGGCGCTTTCCCTGTACGGCGTGGCGCACGGCGTCGATGCGCTCCATCATTTCCCCGGCGACGGCAAGACCGCGTTCATTCACGCCGAGTTCACACGCCAGGGAACGCACCGACCCGGCCACTTCGGACAGCGTGCGCGGTCCGAGCGAAATCACTTTGGCACCGGCATCGGCGATCTCCGCCCCCGAGACGGCACACACCTTGCACAAATCCTGCGTGATGATGACATCCGGCCGCAGCGAGGCCAAGAGACCGCCATCCACCGCGTAAAGCGTTTCGCCCTTTTCCACCGCGGCCCGCACCGCCTCGTCAATCTGCTGTCCGCTCAAGGCGGCGGAATCGATCCTGCTGGCCGAAACAACCGGAACACTCCGCACACCCTCGGGCCATTGGCACTCGTGGGAACGTCCGACCAGCGAGCCGAGCAGACCAAGGTCGGCAACAATTTCGCTCGCGCTGGGCAGAAGGGAAACAATGCGCATGCCTTGAAGCCTAACGAAAACCCCGGTTCGAAAAAACACCGGGATTTTGGGCCACTCTTATTAATGTGTACCCATGAACAAGGAGGTTGGCGTCTTCGAAGCCCGGAGGCATTTTTACCACTTGCTCGACGAAGTGGCCGGAGGGGCAACCATCGACATTATCAAGGATGGCCGGCGGGTGGCCGAATTTGCGACCGCCCGCTCCGAAGAAGCATAGAAAGGCCAAGCTCGGTCGTGCCAAAAGCCCCAACTTCTACATGGAGCCTGATTTCGACGAACCACTGGAAGAATTCAAAGACTATATGTGAAATGAACGCCCCGAAGCTTTCATCCTTCTGCAGGGCTCTGTAGGGACGGCCGCACGCATTCCCCTGTGAAGGCACAGGTCCTACCGCAGGCCAGTGCCTTGTTGAGTCCAAATGCGTCGGCCCGTTGGTATGAGAGACCCGGTGGACAACTCTGCCTTGATCGCGCTCCGGCGAAAGACAACTCATCCACCATTCACATAAGTCGGTCTTGCGGAGCCACACACCCCGACATCATCAGTCGCGATCCGGTGTTCGATCGTTACGGTCTGCGCCGGGTGTGGTGATCGCGTCACGGTTTTCCATCCACCGCGCGATCCAGATGCACGCCTCGTAGAGCAGCACCATCGGGGCACCCATGAGGACGAGGGTGAAAATATCCGGGGTTGGCGTGATGACCGCGGCGAGCAGGAAAATCACCACGATAGCGTAGGGGCGCGTCGTTTTCATCCGGGCGTGCTCGAGCAGACCCACTTTGACCAGGGCCAGCACGACGACCGGAAGTTCGAAGGCCAGACCGAAAGCGAGGACGAATTGGGTGGTGAAGCTGTAATACTCCCCGACGGTCCAGGTCGGACGCCATTGCATCATCTGCGCATCCTGGAAGAAGAATTCCAGGGCCGCCGGCAACACGGCGTAGAAGGCAAAAGCCGCCCCTCCGAGGAAGAGCCCGAAACCGACGACGGAAGCCAGCAGGACAACCTTGCGCTCGCGCGCGGTGAGGGCCGGAAGGATGAATTCCGCGAGGAAGTAGAGCAGGACCGGGAACGAAATGACCAAGCCGGCGTAGAAGGCCAGCTTCAGGGAGATCGTCATCGAATCGGCCACACCGAGGGACTGCAGGTTATCGATCCGCGTGGGATCCAGCGCCAGCAGCGGCGCCTGGACGAAGGACGCAAGTTGTCCGCGGAAAATGAACGCGACCAGCATGCAAACCCCGAGCGCAATGGCCATGCGCACGACCATGCGCCTCAGGTCTTCCACGTGGTCGAGGAACGGCTTCGGCGTGTCCCGCTCGTCGCGGTGTTTGATGA
Organism: uncultured Chthoniobacter sp.; assembly: GCA_964516705.1. Lineage (GTDB taxonomy): Bacteria > Verrucomicrobiota > Verrucomicrobiia > Chthoniobacterales > JACTMZ01 > JACTMZ01. The sequence continues at coordinate 7,830 of CAZEYV010000054.1, read as the reverse complement.
ACTTTTCCAGGCTCACAGCCACCTCCCCGCGGTCAGACGCGCGTAAAGTCCCAGCGTGTTCGCATCCTCGATCACCCCGTGCGTGACCATCTCGCGCAACTCTTCCGGGCCGAAGGCCTTCATCTCGAGGATCTGCTCCTCCGCGTCGTGCACCGCCGCCCCGCGATCCCAGCGGACCTCCGTGGCAAGGAACTGGTGCGTGTGCTCGTCGGTGAAGCCCGGCGAGGTGAAAAATTTGCCGAGATATTCGAGCGTCCCAGTCACCGTGCAACCGGCTTCCTCGGACAACTCCCGGCGCGCCGCTTCGGCAATGGCGCGCTCGGTGGCCTCGTCGTCGACTTGCCCGGCCGGAAACTGCCAGAAATCGCGCCGCGCCGGCACACGTTCCTCGCGGATCAGGACAAACGATCCGTCGGGCAATCGCGGGGCGACGGTCACCCCGACTTTGCGGCTAACCTTTGTCCATTCCCGTCCCTCCGGACGCGAGGGGGTGCGGATTGTCTCGCGAGTCACCCGCACATGCGGGGAGTCGAGGAGAACATCTTCCCGCAGCACCTCCCATCCGCCGCTCATGACGCGCGCCGCGACAAATGCCTGCGCCACCAGGCCAGACGCGAAGCCACCCGCCGCGGCGACGGCGCGCCCTCGGCCGTGCGCGACTGCAGGGAACGTCTGGCATCGAGCACGCGCAACGCGTCGGTGCGGAAGAGTTTACTCGCAGAGTGCAGGTCCCCGAGCGTCAGCTCGCGCAACGTGACACCCCGCTTGACGCTCAACCCCACCAGACGGCCGACGACTTTGTGCGCCTCGCGGAAAGGCAACCCGCGCCGCACCAGATAGTCGGCCCAGTCGGTCGCCACGAGCAGCGCGTCGTCCGCCGCGGCGGCCATGCGCTTTTTGTCCCACTGCGCGGCGCCGAACATCTCGGCGAGGATTTCCAACGACGCCCCGAGCGTGTCGGCCGAATCGAAGACCGGTTCCTTGTCCTCCTGCAGGTCGCGATTGTAGGAAAGCGGCAGACCTTTTAGCGTGGTCAGCAACGAAACCAGATTCCCGTAAAGCCTCCCGGTTTTCCCGCGGGCCAACTCGGCGATGTCCGGATTCTTCTTCTGCGGCATCAGGCTCGAACCGGTGGTGTGCGCGTCGCTCAGGCGCAGGAATCCGAATTCGCTCGAGGCCCAGAGGACGGTGTCTTCGCAGAGTCGCGACAGATGCATGCCCGCGATGGCACAGGCGGACAAAAATTCGCAGGCGAAATCACGGTCCGACACCGCATCCATGCTGTTCTGCGAGACGCCGTCGAATCCGAGCTGGCGCGCGATGAAGGCGCGGTCCAGGGCGATGGTCGAACCGGCCAGAGCCCCGGAGCCGAGCGGCAGGACATTGGCCCGCTGCGCCGCGTCGGCCAGGCGTCCGGCATCGCGCTCGAGCATTTCGACGTAAGCGAGCAAATGATGCGCGGCCAAAACCGGCTGCGCGCGCTGCAAGTGCGTGTAGCCCGGCATGATCGCCTCGCCGGCCCGCGCGGCCAGACCCACGAGCGATTTTTGCAGACTCCGCACCGCGGCGAGCAGCAGCGCGGTTTCGTCCCGCATCCACAGCCGCAGGTCGGTCGCGACTTGGTCGTTGCGTGAACGCGCCGTGTGCAATTTGGCCCCGGCTGCGCCGATTTTCCTGGTCAGCGCCGCCTCGATGTTCATGTGCACGTCTTCGAGGTCCTCGCGCCAGGTGAATTTGCCGGCCCGGATTTCCCGCGCGATGGCGTCCAGTCCCCGCTTGATCGCCGCGAGTTCCCGCGCGGTCAAAAGACCCGCTTTGCGCAGCGCCGCGGCATGGGCCTTCGACCCCGCGATATCATGCAAGGCGAGGCGCCGGTCGAAAGAAACGGACTCGCCGTAAGCGCGCAGCCGCGCCGACGGATCCTTGGTGAACCTTCCTTGCCACATATCAGATTGCGGCGAGGACCTCGCGTCCGCTCTTGCGGCAGACGCCCTTCAATTTCAATTCGTCGCACCGCGCCTCGATGCGCACCTGCTTGTTGGCCGGGGTGAAACCCATCCGCTTGGCCATGCAATTTTCGAGCAATTCCATGTTGAGATCCTCGAACTCGAGGATGGTCTGGCAGTCGAGGCAGATGAGATGGTTGTGATGCGGATGGTCGACAAAATTCGGATCGTAAACCTTGCGCCCCTGCCCGAGGTCGAGTTCGCGCAACAACCCGCTCTCCACGAGGATCGGCAGGGTGCGATAAACCGTCGCCCGGCTCACCGTCCGCTCGATCCCCCGCGCCATGTCGAGCAACTCGTCGGCCGTATAGTGCCGGTCCGTGCTGAAAGCCGCCTCGATGATGGCATCGCGCTGCGTGGTCTTGCGCAGCCCCTTGCCGGCAAGGAACTCGCGGATCTGGTTGCGCACGACCTCTTCCATGGGTGGATTGGGCGCTTTCGCGCCTTGGCGGATACTCCGCGCCCCCTCCCCAAGGGTCAAGACTCCGCGCCCGCCGCCGAAATTTCTCCCGTCCGCCCCGGGAAATGGCACAATACCCCGATGCGCTCGCTGGACCGGGATTCGCTCAAAAACGCCGCCGCCGTCTATGCCGTCCGATTCGTGGAACCCGGCACCATCGTCGGCCTCGGCACCGGCTCGACCGCCATCCATGCCGTCCGCGAAATCGCCCGCCGCCATGCCGCCGGAGAATTGCCCGGACTCCGCTGCTTCGCCACTTCGTCCGAAGTGGCCCGCGCCGCCGGGGCAGCCGGACTCCCGCTGATCGACGCCGAGGGCCCTGCCGTCATCGATGTGACCATCGACGGGGCCGACGAGGTCGATCCGCAACTCAACCTGATCAAGGGCGGCGGCGGCGCCCTGCTCCACGAGAAAATCGTGGCCCAAACCAGCAAGCGCGAGATCATCGTGGTCGACGAAGCCAAAATGTCGCCGCAACTCGGCACCCTTTACCGCCTGCCCGTCGAGGTCATCCCCTTCGGCCGCGCCGGCCAGTGGCACTTCCTCCACGACCTCGGCGGGAATCCGGAATTGCGCACCAAGGAAGACGGCCAGCCCTACATGACCGACGAGGGCAACTTCATCTACGACTGCGCCTTCGGTCCCATCGCCGATCCCGAGGAACTCGGCGCGGAGCTGCACGCCCGGAGCGGCATCGTCGAGCACGGGCTCTTCCTCGGCATGGCCGACGACGTTATCGTCGCCGGACAAAACGGGCTGCGCCATCTGCAGCGCGATCCGGTCAGCGGGGAGATCTGCGAAGTTTCCGCAGAGTAGAAGCGGCGTCCCCGCCGCTTATCGTCAACCAACAAGCGGCAAGATGCCGCTTCTACTTTTCCCCGCCGTCACCCCAAACCTTCGACAACCGCCCGCCCGGCACCGGCGGAATCGCCAGGCCGTCGGACGCGTCATGCGCCACGTCGTTGAACAAGGTGAGCCGTCCGTTCATCGCATCGCGGAAATCAAGGATGCTCAACGATGCAGGATTCAGATCCAGATGGTCGCGATACCGCCGGGGATCGAACCCGAGGATCGCCCCGAGCAGCAACCGGATCGTCGCCTTGTGCGATACCACGCAGATCATCTCCCCCGCATGCGCCCCCACCGCGCGCAGCAACGCCGGCATGGCCCGCGCCGCCACCGCCAGACCGGTCTCGCCGCCCGCCGGCGCGAAGTTGTAAGGGTCCGCCTCCCACTTCACATACATGTCGCCGAACCGCGTCTCCGCCTCGTGCCGCGTCAGTCCTTCCCACACCCCGTGGTTGATTTCGAGAAAACCATCCTCCGGTTCCACCGGTTGGCCGTGCGGTGCCGCCAAAATCCGCGCCGTTTCCATCGTCCGGTCGAGCGGCGAGGCGTAAAAAGCCGCGATCGGTTGCCGGGCCAGGCGTCTCGACAGCGCCTCCGCCTGCCGCCGCCCCTCGTCGCTCAACTCCACGTTCGTCGCGCCGGCAAAACGATCCTCGGCCGACAGCACCGTGGCCCCGTGGCGGACGAGCAACACACGCGTTTTCATCGCGCCAGTTTGTCCGCCGTCAGGCCCGGACGCCAACCCGCGACATGGTCGAGGCACTCCGCGATGGCCGGAGCAATCAGCGCGAGGCACTCGCCGATCGCCGACGGACGCCCGGGCAAATTGACGAGGAGGGAACGGCCCGCCACCCCGGCCACCGCACGGGTCAGAATCGCGGTCGGAACACGCTCGAACGATTTCATCCGCATGATTTCCCCGAATCCCGGCAACTCCTTCTCCAGCACCGCCCGCGTCGCTTCGGGCGTGACGTCGCGTGCCGACGGACCGGTCCCGCCCGTGGTCACGATCAAAGGCAACCCGTCGTCGATCATGGCCCGAAGCGTCTCCTCGATCGCCGTGCGGTCGTCCGGCAAGACCCGCGCATGGAACTCCATCTCCTCGTTGAAAAAATCGCGCAGCACCCTCTCGATCTCCGGACCGCTCGCGTCCTCGTAAACGCCCGAGGCCGCCCGGTCACTCAAGGTCACGCGTCCGACCAGGAATTTCCGCCCGCTCATTTCTGCATCCTATGCCCTGCCAAAAACGAGACCAAGACTATTGACACCACAACCTGTTGTGGTGTCCACTCACCTCTGTCAGCTGAAACCACTATGCGTTGCCCCCGTTGCGGAGACATGCGCGACCGCGTCATCGACTCGCGCTCGATTCAGGAAGGCGAGCGGATCCGTCGTCGCCGCCAATGCCTGGCCTGCGGCACCCGCTACACCACCTACGAGGAGATCGAACAGGTCGAACTCCGTGTGCTCAAGCGGGGCGGACGGCCCGAGCCTTTCCACCGCTACAAACTCCTCAGCAGCCTTTCCAAAGCCTGCGAGAAGCGTCCGATCAAACTGGAAACCCTCGAACGCCTCGTCGACGAAATCGTCACCGAGCTCGGCGCCGAAACCGGACGCGAAGTGCCCAGCCGCCTCATCGGGTTGCGCGCCATGGAGAAACTCCAAGCTGTCGATCCCGTGGCCTACGTCCGCTACGCCTCCATCTACCGCCAATTCCAGGAAGCCGGCGAATTCGTCGACGAAGTCGAGCAGATGAAAAAACGCACCCCCCGCCGCGCCGACCAACCGGAACTTTTCAACGTCCCGCCCAAAGTTCCGAAAGAACCCGCCCTCCCCGTTTAGTTCTCTCAACCCTCATCCCTCAACCCTCAACTTTTTCGTGATCGCTTTCGCCGACAATCTTCCGCTCGTCCGGCTCTCCGACCAGCGCGCCATCAAATACGAGCGCGCCTGGCTCGAACGCGCCGTGGCCGAGGCCGCCGAAGAAGCCGGTTACGCCCGCTGGTGGCTCGCCCCGCACGTCGCCGAGAGCGTGACCAGCTACCTCGAACGCGAGTTCGAGGAAAACATCATCGCCAGCCAGTGCCTGCGCACCCTCGTTTCGAGCGTCTTGCAAGTTATCGGCTATCCCGAAGTCGCCCGCGGCTTCAAACTCCCCGAGCCGCCCGTCCGCATTTCCCTCGCCGCCCTGGCCGAGAGCGCCGGTGCCGGCTACGAACTCGCCTTCTTCCACGAACTCGACCGCACCCTGCGCCGCGTCCTCTCCTCCCGCAGTTCGCGCATCGAACTCTGCGACCTCGCCGCCTGCGTCAAACGCCTCCGCCGCGCCCGCGCGTGGGGCAAGGACTGCGCCGCCCTGCGCAATGAAATCGTCGCCCACGTGCGCGGACAAGCCGCACGCCTCCGCCGCAAGCGCGGACTCGAACTCGAGCTGACATGACCCTCTTCGAGCGCATCGCCGCCGGGAAAATTCCCGCCGACATTGTCCGCAACGACGAAGACGTCCTCGCCATCCGCGACATCAACCCGCAGGCCCCGGTTCATATCCTCGTCATCCCGCAACGCGTCATCCCGAGAATCGGCGAAGCCCGCGACAGCGACGGCATTCTGCTCGGCCAACTGCTCCTCGCCGCGCGCGACGTCGCCAAAGAGGAAGGCCTCGACGAAACCGGTTACCGCCTGGTCATCAACCACGGCCCCCACGCCGGTGAAAGCGTTCCCCACCTGCACATCCACCTGCTCGGCGGACGTCCTCTCGATTGGCCGCCGGGTTAAGCCGACGTCCGCGGAACGCCTTCCGCCGCGGCCTCGGTCGGCCCGAGCCAACGCGCCAGACCGCCGCGCTCGACAATCCACCGCCAGACGAGCCATCCGGCGATGAATCCCAGCAACGCGCCCGCGGCGACGTCCGAAATATGATGCGCATTCAACTGCACCCGCGACCAGGCGATGGCCGCCGCAGCGAGCAAACCGGCCGTGCCCCATCCGCGCCGCGAGAGAAAAAGCGGATAGAAAAAACCGAAAGCGCAGGCCGCATGGGAAGACGGAAAACCTTGGAACTTGTGTTGCAAGCTCACCCACTGTCCCTCGTGGCGCGGACCATACCAACCGTGTTGCACGTCCTCGACACGCGGGCGCACCCGGCCGGTGCCGAGTTTCACCACGTTGGAAACCATCCCGGCGAGAATGCCCGCGAGCAGCATGGCCGTGATGATCCGCGCCCAGCGGCGGGCCCGGAAACGCAAAGACAACCACAGCGCGATGATCCCGGAGCCGAACAACCAAGGAAAATCGCCGTAGAAAGACAAGGCACGCGCGGTGTTTTTCCACGAACGGCCCGCCCCGTCGTGCACCGCCTCAAGCGCCGGCTGATCCCACACGGTGAAGCCCGCCAGCATCAAGCCCAGCGCGGACACGCCGAAAAGACAGGTCCAAACCAGAGCTGCACGACCGTTCATCAGGCGCATCCTGCCACACCGCGGCGGGGACTCACGGCAAAAAGACCGCGGCAGTCAACGGCGCAAGGTCAGCCAGCAATTCGTCGCCGCTGCGCCGCATCACGGCGGATCCTCCGTCCGAGACGAACCCCGCCTGCACCGCATCATCCGGCCAGCCCGACGGCGCGGCGATCCGCACCGTTTGCGGAGACTCGCTGCGGTTGAAGGCGACAACGACGGTGCTCTGGCCGTCCGAGCGCCCGAAGACCAGCGTGTTGGCCGCATCGTCCGCGGCCAGCCAGCGGAAGCTTCCTTGATGCAGAGCCGGCGTGTTGCGCCGGAGCGCGATGGCCGCGCGGAAAAACGCGTGCAGGTCGCGGTCGAATTTCACCTCGTGCGGTCCGACCCGCCGCCCGTCCGGCCCCGTGAACTCCGCATCGTAGTCCAGATCGTCCCAGAGCATCGGCTTCCGGCAATCGGGGTCGTTCGCCCCCCACATCCCCGCTTCCCCGCCGTAGTAAATGAACGGGGTGCCGACATAGGTCATCTGCAGCACCACCGCCATCCGCACGAGTTTCCAGGCACGCTGGTCCGGCTTCTGCCACCGGTAGTCCGGATTGCTCTTGGGCGAGACGCTGCCTCCGACCGCGAGATCGAACTCGTGCCGTTTCTTGTATTTCTTGCCCGGTCGCCCGTCGAAGGCGGCCGATCCGGCGCGCGGCGTGTCGTGCGAATCGAGAAGATTTTGCAACCGCAAGGCGACGGGCGCCGGCCACGTGGCCCGCGTGCGGTCGAGCCATGCGGTGAATTCGGACGGCTTGAGCGCCGTGTCGAAAAGCCATCCCTTGACCGGCATGGCAAAGCCCTCGTAGTTCATGGCCGCATCGAAGTTCCCCCCGAGCGTCACTTCATGGGCGTCCTTCCAGATCTCGGTCACGGTGTATGCGGACGGGTTGATTTCGTGGACCAGCGCATTCCACTCCCGCCAGAATGCGGTCGGCACCATCCACGCCACGTCCAACCGCCAACCGTCCACCCCGCGCGAAATGTCTCCGTCCGGCTGCATCCACCGGCGGGT
>CAZEYV010000053.1:0-3028 GCA_964516705.1 uncultured Chthoniobacter sp. | reverse complement strand
CTGAAGAAACTCGGTCGTCCGGATATTCTCGTCGTGGTCGGAGGCGTCATCCCTCACCAAGACTACGAATTCCTCCACCAGAACGGCGCCGCCGAGATTTTTGGTCCCGGCACGGTTATTCCCGCCGCCGCCGCGCGACTGCTCGCCGACCTGGAGACAAAGAGCTGACTAGGGACTCGCCGCGAGCTTCAGGGACTGTCCTGATTTGTGGCGGACGACTGCCAGGATTTCCGCCACGACGCTCACGGCGATTTCCGCGGGGGAATCGGCGCCGATGTCGAGGCCGATGGGGGCGTGGACGGCGGACAGTTGGGCGGCGGTGAAGCCGTCGGCTTTGAGCCGGTCGTAGACCTGGAGGACTTTGCGGCGGCTGCCGATCATGCCGACGTAGCCGGGGGCTCCGTGCTGCAGCGCGGCGGCGAGGGCTTCGCGGTCGATGTCGTAATGACGGCTGACAATGACCATGGCGTCATTTTTTTTCCAATCGCGGGTAGAGATATAAGCCGGGGCCGGATCGGTCAGGCGTTGGTGGGCGGCTTCGCATTGTCCGAGGATGTCTTCGCGGTCCTCGAGGGCGGTGACGTGGAAGCCGCATTCGGCGGCGAGTTTGGCGATAGCTTGGGCGCAGTGTCCGCCTCCGACGATGAGCAGGTGGTGGGCGGGGGATTGCGGCTCGATCAGAATGGTGACTTCGCCGCCGCAGATGGCGCCGAAGGAGTCCGGTTGGTCTTCGCGCAGGGGCCATGTCTTGAGCAGGGGTTGGTTGCGGTCAAGGCAGGCGAGTGCTTCGGTCATGACGAGGGATTCGAATTTACCGCCGCCGACCGTGCCGGAGATGGATCCGTCGGCGTAGACGATCATTTTGGCGCCGGGGTGGCGGGGGACGGACCCCTTGGTTGCCGCGACAGTGGCGAGGGCGCAGGGGCGTCCCGTGCGGCGGGCTTCGAGCAACTCTTCCAGCACGTCGCTCATGAAGCGGAGAATCTCAACCCAGGCGGCTGAAGCTTTCGTCGAGGACCTCGAGCAGGAAATCCGCGTCGGCCTGCGTGATGCACATCGGCGGGGCGAAGCGGATAACTTGTCCGCGCAGTCCGCCTTTGCCGAGGAGGAGTCCGAGATCGCGCGCGGTCTCAAGCACTTGTGCGCATTCCGCGGTGGCCGGTTCCTTGGTTTTGCGGTCCTTGACCAACTCGATGCCGAGCATGAGGCCTTTGCCGCGCACGTCGCCGATGATTTTGTGCTTTTCCTTCAGCTTGTTCAGTCCGGCCAGGATGTAGTTCCCCATTTTGAGGGAGTTGGCCTGGAGGTTTTCTTTTTCGATGACCTCGAGAACGGCTTTGCCCATGGCGCTGACCACGGGATTGCCGCCGAAGGTGTTGAAGTGGACTTTTCCGACCAGAGCCTGGGCGATTTCCGGCGTGGTAACGACCGCGGCAAGGGGACAGCCGTTGCCGATGCCTTTGGCCATGGTGACGATGTCGGGGATGACGCCTTGCGTTTCGAAGCCCCAGAAATGCGTGCCGGTGCGTCCGAAGCCGGTTTGGACTTCGTCCGCGATGCACACACCGCCGGCAGCGCGGACGTAGCCGTAAACGCCTTCGAGATAGCCCGGCGGGAATTCGACGAAGCCGCCGACGCCTTGGATGGATTCCGCGATGAATCCCGCAACCTTGCCCGGCGTGGCGTATTCGATGAGTTCTTTGACGTCATTGGCGTATTTCGCACCGGCGTCCGGATCGTCGTATCCGAACGTGCCGCGGTAGCAATACGGTGCGAGGGCGTGGTGGAAGCCGAAGCCGTGCGGCACGTTGTATTTCCACGTGCTGTGCGCGGTGACGCCCATGGTCGACTGGTTGCCGCCGTGGTAGGCGTTTCGCAGGGCGATGATGTCGTAGTTGCCGGTGTAGGCGCGCGCCATCATCAGGGCGAGGTCGTTGGCCTCCGACCCCGAATTGACGAAGTAGCAGGCTTTGAGGTTGCCCGGCATTTTTGACGCCAGCTTCTCGGCGTATTGCGCGACATTCGGATGAAGATAAATCGTGGTCGAGTGCTGGTAGAGTTCACTTTGCTTGTTGCCCGCGGCGATGACGTGCGGGTGGCAGTGGCCGACGCTGATCGTGACAATGCCGCCGAGGCCGTCGAGGTAGCGTTTGCCCTTTTCGTCCCACACGTATTGCATGCGTCCTTCGACCACCATGAGCGGCTTTTTGTAGTAGAGGAAAATCCCGGGGTTCATGAACTGCTTGCGCAGGGCGAGAACCTCCTCGGGCGAGGGGCCGGTGTAGGCCTTGGGCTGATGGTCGGTCGGGGGGAGGGCGGGTGTTTTCATCGGTTCGGGAAGAGAGAACGGATAAGACTATACAGAAGGAAGCCGAGAGCAAACCCGACAAACCATGCGTAATGGTAGCTGGCGACCAGCCAAGCGGGGAAAGCATCGGCCGGGAGGACCTTGATCGTGACAAGAAAACCGGGAAGATTCGGCAAAACCGCGGCGATCAAGACGCCGAAGCCGACGAGGCTGAATCCGCCCGTGTAACGGTAGATCCCGTGGCGTTGGTAAAGCTGGGTCGCATCGAGTTTCTTGCGCCGCCAGACGAAGTAGTCCGCGATCATGATGCCGGCGATGGGGCCGAGCAGTGCGCTGTAACCGATGAGCCAGGTGAAAATGTAACCGCTCGGGTCCTGGTAAAGCTTCCATGGCATCATGAGAATGCCGAGGAATGCGGTGATCAGTCCGCCGGTGCGGAAGCTGATCCGTTGCGGGGCGAGGTTGGAAAAGTCATTGGCCGGCGAGACAACATTGGCCGCGATATTCGTCGACAGGGTGGCCACGGCAAGGGTGACCAAGGCGATGGCCGAGACCCACGGGTTGCCGAATTTGGCGATGACCTGCACCGGATCCCAGATGGCCGAGCCGAAAATGACGATCGTCGCGCTGGTCACGAGGATGCCGATGAAGGCGTAAAATGTCATCGTCGCGGGCAGGCCGAGAGCCTGACCCACGACCTGATCGCGCTGCGAGCGGGCG
>CAZEYV010000052.1:0-9381 GCA_964516705.1 uncultured Chthoniobacter sp. | reverse complement strand
ACCGGTTGGCCGGGGGCGAAAACCCCTGCGGCAAACCATGCGGCAAGATTGGCGATGACTCCGAGGACCGCCGCCGTCACCGTCTCCAGCACGGTGCGGGCCCGCGGGCTGTCCGCCAGGCCTTGGACGAAGGGTGCACCGGCCAGAACAAAGAGGAAGCTCGGCACGAAGGTGACCCACGAGGTGATGAAAGCCCCCAGAGTTGCCATGGCCCACGGCGGCAAAGTTCCCGGCTGGTTCCATCCGGCGAGGAAACCGACGAATTGCAGAACCTTCACCAGCGGTCCGGGCAAGGTCTCGGCCAGCGCCAAGCCGTCCTTCATCGCCGCGGCCGAAAGCCAGCCGGCGCCATTCACCGCATGGTCCGCCACGTAGGGCAGCACGGCATACGCTCCGCCGAACGTCACCACGGCGACCTTGCTGAAAAAGAAGCCCAGCGAGACCAGCAGGCTGTCCGCGCCGAACACCACGGCCGCGAGGAGCACGGGGGCGAACCAGGCGAGAAGGCCGAGTCCGACCGCGCGCCAAGGAACGGAGCTCACCGGCGATCGTGGCCGGTCATCGCTTTCCTCGCGCGGGGCCGTCAGATGCTTCACCGCGCCCAGGCCGAGCGCCGCGAGAACGATCCACGGGAGGGGGACCCGGAAGAATAACATGGCGACAAAGGCGGCCGCGGCAAGCGCCCACGCGCGGGTGTCCGGCAGGTGGTGCCGCGCCATGCGCACGAGGGCGGCGAGAATGATGGCGAGGACGGCCGGGCGCACCGTTTCGAAGAGGGTTTGCACCCAGGCGAGTTGACCGTAGACCGCGTAAAGCGCCGCCGCCGCCCACAGGAGCAACACCGCCGGCAAGACGAAGAGCACCCCCGCGGCGAGCGCCCCGCGCAGCCCGTGCAGTTTCCATCCGGAATAAATGACCAGCTGGTGCGCCTCGGGGCCCGGCAGCAAGAGCGTGAAATTCAGGCCGGCGGAAAACTCCTGCGGCGTCAGCCAGCGGTGACGTTCGACCAGTTCCTCGCGCAGGATGGCGATCTGGCCGGCGGGTCCGCCGAAACTGATCCAGCCCAACCGCGCGAAAAAACGCCGCGCCACCGGCCAGTCCGGCGCGGCTTTTGCTTGGCAATTTTCCGGCATCTTTTTAACGTTCAGGAACGAAGCAGATCACGTTATGGCCGAACTCGAAAACAAATACCCCGAAAATGTCCCCGGCAAATTCTACGTCGATGACCAGTGCATCGATTGCGACCTCTGCCGCGAGACCGCCCCGGCCAACTTCACCCGCAGCGAAGACGGCGGCTATTCCTACGTTTACAAGCAACCCGGAACACCCGAAGAGGAAGCCCAGTGCCAGGAGGCGATGGAGGGCTGCCCGGTCGAGGCCATCGGGGACAACGGGTCGTAGCCCGGGGACGGTTGGTGAACTCCTCGGGTTCCCTCAACCCTCATCCCTCAGCTCTCAACTAAAGAAGTGAGCCGCTGGGCCGACACCGTGATGGCCGAGTGGCGGCGCTACCGCGAACCGCGCGATGCCGGGGAACGCACGTCCGGGCTGGGTGCGGCTTTGCGTGACTTGCTGCCCAAGCTCGGACTGAAAAATGCCATGGACGAGCAGGCCGTCCGCCGCTCGTGGTCCGGTCTCGTCGGTCCATTCATCGCCGCGCAATCCGAACCCGACCGCCTGCGCGGCGGCATCCTTTACGTGCGCGTCCATCAATCGAGCGTGCGCTTCGAACTCGAACGCGTGTGGAAAGCGGAGATCGAATCCAAGCTGTCGGCCGAATTCGGGGCGGACAAAATCCGCAGCGTCAAATTTTTCAGCTGACCATGCTCCGCAACCTTCTGCTCGACTGGTCCGGCACGCTCGTCGATGACATGCCGCCGGTCATCGGCGCGACCAACCATGTGCTCAAGCATTACGGCCAGCCGCCCCTGAGCCGCGACGAATTCCGCCGGCACTTCCGCCTGCCCTTCACCGAATTTTACGAGGAGTTCCTGCCCGGTGTGCCGCTGCCGGAGTTGGACGCGCTTTTCCACCGGCGTTTCGTCGAGATCCAGGACGAAGTCGCGCCGCTGCCGGGGCTTTATGAATTCCTCGATTTCTGCCGTGCCGGCGGGCGGCGCCTTTTTCTGCTCAGCTCGATGAAGCAGGAGCACTTCGAGGTGCAATCGGCCAAGCTCGGTTTGCGCCATTACTTCGAACACCCCTATGCCGGTGTCCTCGACAAGCGCGCCAAGATCGGCGAGATCCTGCAGACCCACGGTCTGGCCCGTGAAGCGACCGCGTTCGTCGGCGACATGATCCACGATGTCGAAACCGCACGCCACGGCGGCGTCATGAGCATCGCCGTGCTCACCGGCTACGACTCGCTCGAAAAACTCACGCCGTCCAGACCCGACGTGGTCGTCTCCTCGCTGCACGAACTGCGCCGCCTCCTCATGCACGAAGCCAGCCCGCGTCCCGTGGCCACCGTCGGCGCCCTCATTGCGCACCGCGGCCGGTTGCTCATGATCCGCACCCGCAAATGGAGCGGCAAGTGGGGTATTCCGGGCGGCAAGATCGAGCGGGGCGAGACTTCTGAGGACGCTCTGCGCCGCGAGGTGCGGGAAGAGACCGGACTCGAATTGCGCGACATCCGCTTTGTCATGGTCCAGGACTGTGTCGATTCCGCGGAATTCCACCAGCCAGCCCACTTCCTGCTCCTCAACTACGCGGCCGAGGCGGAGGGCGACGGGGTTGTGCTCAACAACGAGGCCGAGGATTTTCGCTGGGTCACTCCCGCCGAGGCCGCGCTCATGGATCTGAACACGCCGACGCGTGTCTTGCTCGAGCGCTGCATTTGAAAAAGAGCGCCGCCGCTCTTCATGAGGTCTCCCGCGGGAGGATGACGCTTCTGCTATTGCCGGCTTTCCTTGGTGGAGAAGTGGGTCGGGTGGGACTCGAACCCACAACCAACCCCGACTTCAGTCGGGGCTGCTCCTTGTCTTGAGAAACGCCATAGCCGCCTTAGGGTTTTTCATGCGCTTGAGTTGCCGCTCCAATGCGCGGGCCTCGGCCATGGACGAGCAAACTGCGGTGGATGATAACGCGATTGGATGCCCGAGTCTTTTCGAACTGTGGCATGAGCCGCGCTGGTGTTCTTGCAACCTGCGCTCCAGGTCCGATGTAGCACCGATGTAGTGCCGACCTGAACTTCCGCTCAGAACATACACGCAAGGTTTCACCGCGCAGAAAAAGTGGGTCGGGTGGGACTCGAACCCACAACCAACGCCTTAAAAGGGCGCTGCTCTACCATTGAGCTACCAACCCCGAAGACTAAACGGGCAATTTAGCGTGCACGGACGCACGCTCAAGAATTTTTCCCCGTCCGGTCACGCGATACGGCGACAGCCACGTGACAGGTTCCCGGGAGGATGAATTTTCGGATTTTCAGTCCGACCGCGGCCACGGCGGGAAATTCGCCCAACAATCCGCCAGCCAGATGGTCGGCCAAGGATTCGATGAGGCAGAACTCATGGTGCGCGCAGGTCCGGCGGACCCAGTCAGCCACCGCCGCGTAGTCCGTCGTGCGGGACAGGTCATCGTCGAGGTTGCGGAAGTCTCCGGTGATCGTGATGTCGATCTCCAGCGGTTGTGGAATGCTGCGTTCCAAGTCGGGTACCCCAACCCGGGCGGCGATGAGTAGGCCTCGGATTTCGATGCGGTCGGACATGGGTAGCCGAGGAGGGGGAGAGCGGGTGACGAGACTCGAACTCGCGACATCTTCCTTGGCAAGGAAGTGCTCTACCAACTGAGCTACACCCGCGAAATGGAGGGAAATTATGGGTGGCGGAAGGGCGCGTGTCAATCCCTCCGAGGCACGGATGGTTGCTTCACCCGGCATCCCGCGCTATAAGAACGGCTCTTCAGGAAGGGTGGCTGAGTCCGGTTTAAGGCACTCGACTCGAAATCGAGCGTGGGGTTAAACCCACCGTGGGTTCGAATCCCACCCCTTCCGCCAGCCCGCCGAAGGCGGACTTGAAACATTTCCGGTGGGATGAGAGCGCCGCGCAGCGGCACAGACCGACCGGAGGTCGGCCCCGCAGGGGTGAAGGCCGGAGGCCGCAATCAACATTCCGCAGTTCGAGCCGGAGACAGATCGCCGCAGGCGATCAATCCCACCCCTTCCGTTCCCGCTCGGCGCAGCGGTCAGCAGGAAGGCTGCCGCGGCCCCATCGATTCGTCGGCGGGGGCGCCGACGCTAGTGTGCCCGGCATGGGCATGAACAAGTCAGGAAAAAAAATGAGAAAATAGAAAATGACCGGAAGCAGTGACAGCAACCGTAGCGAAAGCCAAGGCGGGTTCCGCGAGGGACTCAGCACGAAAGAAGGCCGTAGCAAGGACCACGACCGTAGGAACACGAACAGGCAGAGAGGCAGGGTGCGGGCGATGAGCGTGCTAGGAAACGCGAAATCCAAGAGTCACCGAAAGACGCATCAAGTAGAGCCTGACGGCACGGGGTCTAGTATGTTCATGCACCTTACCCGGGGAGATCTCCGCGGTGAGAGCGGCGGAGAAGTCAGCAGAGGCCGTAGTAGTGAAGAGAGCCGTGGAAACACGGAAGGAGCGAAGGGCCGAAGGACAACCGAGAGAGCAACCAAGACCGGACTGCGACCCAGACGGCGGGGAGTTGGTCGAAACAAGGCAGGAGCGGCAACACCGGCAGCTACCGTCCTTGGCGAACGTGGAAAGCGCGGATGGATGGCCGCGAGAGAAACGGGAGCGGCCAACGAGTCGTCGGGCGCGCGAAAGGAGGAGGGAAGAAAATGCTCAATGAAGTAACCATGGAGCGAGTGGTGAGCCCGGAAAACATGAGGGCGGCCCATCTGGCGGTGAAAGCCAACGGAGGGGCCCCCGGAGTGGACGGGATGGAAGTGCAGGAAATGGAAAAGCACCTCCACGAGCACTGGGAGAAGATCCAAAGCAAGCTGCTGGAAGGCCGATACCAACCGGCGGCCGTGCGGGCGGTGGAAATCCCGAAGGCAAGTGGAGGAGTCAGAGGGTTGGGCATTCCGACCGTGCTGGACCGGATGATCCAACAAGCGATCCACCAGGAAATGGGGCCGACCTTCGAGGAAGGCTTCAGCGAAAACAGTTACGGGTTCCGCCCTGGGCGCAGCGCACACGATGCGGTGCGAGCCGGGCAGGGGTTCGTGGCCTCAGGCAAGAAGTGGGTCGTGGAGATCGACCTGAAGAGCTTCTTTGACCAAGTCAACCACGACCGACTGATGACCATGATTGGTCGGAAAGTAAGGGACAAGCGGGTGCTGTCGCTCATTGGACGGTATCTGCGGGCCGAGATGCAGAGAGGAGAGGGAAGCCGGGAGGCAAGGGGTGCAGGCACGCCGCAAGGCGGGCCGCTCTCGCCCCTTTTGGCCAACATCTACCTCGATCCGCTGGACAAGGAGTTGGAGAAACGAGGAGTGAGCTTCGTTCGCTATGCGGACGACATCACGATCTTCGTGTCCAGTCCAAGGTCGGCAGAGCGCATCTTGGAAAGCGTGGTGAGATGGTTGAAGAAAGAGCTCGGGTTGGAGGTCAACCGGGAGAAAAGCGGAACAGGGCCGAGCGACCAAAGCAGTTTGCTCGGGTTCCGACTCTACGAGGACGGGAAAATCGGGGTGAGCCCGAAAGCCGTCGCCAAACTCAAAGAGGAAGTGAAAGAATGCTGGGACGCCCGGCAAAGCAAAAGCAGCAGAGAACTGCGCGAACAATGGCAGAACTACATTCGGGGATGGTGGAACTACTTCCAACTGGCCGACAGGCGGTGGGAGGTCAAAGACCTGAGCGGATGGATGCGCCGCCACATGCGCAAATGCTTTTGGCAGCGATGGCACCACCCGCGAGGGCGCCTCAACGCGCTCAAGCGGCTGGGAGTCAAAGGGCGCGTCCTGGGCATGGCCTACAGCGGGTTGGGAGCATGGGCCATCGCCCGGCACTGGGTCATGCAGCAGGCACTGAAGACCAACACACTCAACCAATATGGGTTCATCCTACCATGGGAACTCGCGGAATCAGGCCACTGAGAGCCGCCTTGTTCAACCGCCGGATGCGGAAAACCGCACGTCCGGTGGTGTGGGAGCCTTGACGGGTGGAACTCCCGTCAAGGCCACCCTACCACGGGGCCGAGGGACAAAGTCCAAATGCGATGGGCCCTCGGTATAATGAGTCGAATCGGAATCGCGCTAATAGCGGATTACGTAGTAGAGATAACTCAGCGTGAGGCCGGCGAAGTAAACGAGGGGGAACGCCCACCGGGCCACATGGTCGACCCGCTGCGCCTTGGCCTTGTGTCCCGCCTTGCACATCGAGGTAAGGACGAGACTTTCGAGGACGGAAAGGCACATCACCACGAACGAATAGAGCAGGACCGTGTCCGTGAACGTGAAGTAGGAAATTCGCGGCATCGATCCCTCGATGAGGAACTGGTAGGCGACAATGGTCAGGATGCCGATGAAGGCGACATTCAGACGGTCCGAGAGGTTGTCGACTTCCATCCAGAAGATGGCCCACATGAGCAGCACCAGAATGATCAGCGGCAGGATCACCTTCCAGACGACGCTTGCCCACTCGCGCTGCAAGGTGATGGTGAAAATAAGTTCGGAGACCGGCCTCTCTTCCCCGTAGTAGCGTTGCTTCGACAGCCCGGCCACCATGTCGAGGTTGAGCAGGCGCCATTGCGCGATATTGACCTGGCCGTTTTCCATGGCGTGCTCTTCGGTGGCGCCCAGCATTTGTTCGTTCACTTCCAGAAGCACCTCCTGGCTGTTGTTGCCGAAGGCCACCATCCTGGCCTCCAGCGTCTGTCGGTCGAACGGGAATGGTTGCAGCTTCATGGGGGTCTCCAGCGTGACGTTCCGCGCCTCGAGGAAACGGACCCGGCCGTCCGGGCGAACCTCGATCTGGATGGCGCTGATGTCGCCCGCACCGATTTCATTGACGATCACGAATTGCGGCCACCAACCGGCAAAGACTTCGTTGAATTGGAATTGCCCCTGGAAAAGTTTTGTCTCCGTTCCTTCCGCCGCCGGGTCGAAGGCCAGCCGCGGGTCATCCCACTCCGCCGCCGTGACGAGTTCGATTTGGAAAGTTTCATCCACTTCGTCCAGATCGAGGATATCGGCGAGGAAGACCCCGACTTTCACCACCGTCGGCGAGGACGGTGGATTCGGCATCCCGGCTTCGATGGCTTGCGCCCCGCCATGGGGGGCGACCAGAAAAATCAACCCCGCAACCCAGACCGGCGGATGGGCAAAGCGACGGAAGATCGGGAGCAGACGGGGAATCATTTGCGGGGTGTCATGGTCGGTCCGGCGGCAAGCCAATCCGTTTGCTTAGCAGAGCGGCGGGTTGGAGACCAGTTTTGACGCTGGAATTCGCGGATCAGACCCGGACCGATGATGGCCGGTCGGCCAGCAGCCTGCTCGCCGGCGGATCCCTGTGAGCCGAACCGGTTCGTTTGTCTCACTGTTTGCCCGCCGTAAATTTCGCTTTCTATCCGCAGTGTAGTGGCGAAAGGTGGGGGAGGTTGCCCCTTTTTCAGGTTCCACGGCCGTGAGCCTTTCTTCTTGGTGACGCTGCATTGTTGTCGGCGAACCCCACGGCCTCGCCCACAAACGCGAACCATGAAAAATTCCGCCCTAGCTTTCTTGCACGATCAACTTGAGACCGAAGCGGGCGTTCTCGCGTGCGGCGACTTTCTGGGCGCGCCGCATGGCCGCCATGGCTTTGCGCGTGAAGTCCGAGGAAGGCAGGCGTTTGCCGCGCGACTCAGACTTTGGCTTGGCGCAGGACTGCTTCATACGTTCTGACATCTATAACGTCTCTTTTGCCGCCTGCCCAGCGGGCAATCAATTGCGGAGGGTAAGCGGCGGCATCGAAGAGAAGTGCCTCATCGGCCAATGGAAGATAGCGACGGAAGAAATTGACCAGGCTCGGCACAAATCTCCTTCGCACATCGCCGGACGGAACATTGTGCCCTCCCTTGAGATGCCTCTGCCTCACGCGTTCCAGAGAAATACGGACGTGAGGGAGCCAAAGATAGGCCAAGCCGATTCGGTAGCCGGCTGCCTTGGCTTCGGAGAGCATCGAAGCGTAGGTGCGCCCGCTCAAAGTGCTTTCGAAAGCAAAATCACGCCGCATCGCGAGCAACTCTCTCCACCGTCCCAAAATCAACCGGGCCGAGCGGACCGCCATAGCTTCCGGGTGCAATGGAGACAGTCCGGCCGCGAGCAGATCCGCGTTGAGAAACTCCACGACATGCGCAGAGGGCAGAAACTCTTTGGCAAAAGTCGTTTTGCCTGCACCGTTCGGTCCGGAGATCACATAGACGACTGGTTGTCGCTCTAAAGCCACGCCTCCAGCATCTATAGGATTGCTAACGCGTCAACGAGCATGTCGACGTGCGACCCTCAGTTCACACCCGGCAAATACCGATTTCTTCCGGAGGTATTGAATTCGGCCGTGGTTGAGAGCCGGAGCCCGCCGCGGCGACCAATCGAGGAACCGAGCGATTTACTTCTTCAGCTTTTTTCTTGGATGCTTCGCTGATTGTGTTCGGACCCGCCTTCCTGTTACCCCTCAGCTGCGAACAAACCAACATCCCTCCATCTTGTCGTCGCTTTGCTTTACGCGGCATTCCTTCTCTCGAACTCTCCGGCCCGCGCGGCCGAAGACAACACGGCGGCGGTTCGCGCCGCGAGCAACCAATTTTACACCGCGCTTAACAAGCTCTTCACCGGCGACATGGCCCCGATGGAGGCCCTCTGGTCGCACCGCAAGGATGTGACCTACATGGGTCCCGGTGGCGGATTCCTTGTCGGATGGGACGCGGTGCGCAAAGATTGGGCATCCCAGGCCGCCATGAAGCTGGGCGGTTCGATCAAGCCCGCGCAGGTCAAGATCACGGCCGGCAGCGATCTGGCCACGGTGAGCAACATGGAAGTCGGATCGGTTGCCATCCAAGGCAAAAAGAAAGCGATCTCGCTGCGCGCGACGAGCATTTACCGCAAGGAAAACGGGCGATGGAAGATGATCGGCCACCACACCGATCTCATCCCGGCCATGGAGAAAAAGTAAGCTCCCGTCCCGCCTCGACAATCACCGCAACACCCGTCCCGAGAAGAGCGGACGGGTGTTTTGTTTTTCGGGCTGTATTCACATTTCCTCACAAAACCCCGGTAATACCAATCGCGAAAAGTTTTTGGACTTTTCACACCCTCGGTAGGGTCGGTCGCCGCGGCGACCGACCGCACGCATCGACCAGAAAGGCAGCGGCCCGCTGAGCCAGCGGGCCCTACCAAAAACGCTCTCCCGATAAGTCCACGACCTTTTGGTGTTTGGTAT
>CAZEYV010000051.1:0-4678 GCA_964516705.1 uncultured Chthoniobacter sp. | reverse complement strand
GTTTGGCAATGCCCGACCACGCGGCCTTCCGGTGTGACGTAGGCACGGCAAAACGCTGCCACCACATCCGCGTGCAGTCTGCGGAATCTGCGTGCGTCGACCTTTTGGCCGAGAAGACCCGCAATCTTCGCCATGAGGTCGGTGGTGTGCGCGAAATACGCGGTGCCAACCAAGTCGCACGGCACCGGCGCATTCGGCGCCGTCACTGCGTCGATGGCCAGCCAGTCCCCGTAGTTCGTGCGGGGGCGGATCAGGTTCTTGGATGTGCGCTGCTGGTAGCCGATCCAGCGCTTCATTGCGTCGTAGTTCTCCGCGAGGATCTCTTTGTCGCCGTAGTGCCGGTAGACTTCCCAAGGACAGATCACCCCCGCATCGGCCCACGCCGCGTTGCCGAATTGCTGCGGACCGTATTTGCCGAGCACGTCGGGCGCGATGTCGGGATATGCGCCGTCCCCCCGCTGGCCGTCGCGCAGGTCTTGCAACCATTTGCGGAAAAAGTCGCGCACGTCGTAGTGGAACGCCGCCGTTCCAATGAAGACCTGCGCATCGCCGGTCCAGCCGAGACGCTCGTCGCGTTGCGGGCAATCGGTCGGGACATCGAGGAAATTTCCGCGCAACCCCCAGCGGATATTGCGGTCCAAGCGGTTGAGCAGCGGATTCGAGCAACGGAACCTTCCGGTCGGCTGCATGTCTGTGTGCAAAACCAGCGCGGTGAGAAGATCGGATGACGGCTTTTTGTCCAATCCGGTGACCTCGACATAGCGAAAGCCATGAAAAGTGAAGCGCGGCGTCCACTCCTCCGTTCCCCCACCACGGCACACGTAGGTGTCGGTCGCCCGGGCCAGACGCAAATTCTCGCGGTAAACGGTGCCGTCGGCATTGAGCATCTCGGCGAACTTGAGCGTGATCTTTTGTCCGCGCCGCCCGCGGATTTTCAGACGGCAGATGCCCGCCATGTTCTGTCCGAAATCGAACACATATTGCCTCGCTGCGGGCTCGGTGATTTCGCGCGGTCGCAGAGTTTGCGTGACACGCACAGCTTCGTTGACCTTCGGGGAAAGCTTCTCGCGGTAGGCAGGGAAAATATCGGCCGGACGCCATCCCTTCGATGCGGCGCCGGACTCGCACCAGTCGCCGAGCTCCTTCCGCGCGTCGTAACTTTCGCCGTGGTAAATGTCGGAAAACAGCACCGGCCCGTAACGCATCTGCCATCCGCGTCCCGTGGCAACCCTCACCTTGCGGCCGTCGCGCAATTCGATGTCGAGGCGCGCCAGAAGCTGCGGGTGGGTCCCGTAGTGATTGCGCTCGTTTTTCCAGAGAAGCGTGCCGGAATACCAACCATCGCCGAGGATCGCCCCAAGCGTGTTGTCGCCGGCCCGCAGCATCTTGGTCACGTCCACGCTCATCACCTGCGCCCTCTGGCGGAAGTCCGACCACCCCGGCATGAGCGATTCGTTGCCGATTTTATCACCGTTGAGAAACAAATCGGCCACTCCAAGCGCGGTCCAATGCAAGGTCGCGCGGAGGACGGGTCCGTTCAGCGCGAACGAATGCCGCAGATAAGGACAGGGCGGTTCGCCTCTGGTGGCGCGGCGCCGGTCGCCGATCCATCGGGCGCCGCCGGGAAGCTTGGCCGTGTTTTCCATAAAAGTGATCAGTGGGCGGTCTCGCGGAGCTTGCGCTGCGTTTCTTCGGCGCGCTGGCGCGTGATGGGATACAACCACATGACGGTGATGGCGAGGAGAAGTCCCGCGCATTGGAAACCGACCAGCGCGACTTTCATCTTCCACGCCGTGGCCTCGTCGAGGCCGGCGCGTTCCACGGTTTGCGGATCATACCCCGCCGCGGTGGCCATGTAGCCGCCGATGCCGAAGGTCAGGCCCTGGGCGGCCTTCAGGGCGAAGCCCTTGACCGCGCTGAACATCCCCTCGCGGCGGCGGCCGCTGCGCAATTCGTCGTCGTCGCAGACGTCGGCCGTCATCGAATCGACCATGAGCCAGCAGCCCTGCAGTCCGAGAAAGGAAATGAACGCGGTCACGAAAAGCAGCCACGGCCAGCGCGGGTCCAAAGCGAAGAATCCCAACCCGGTCCCGACGAAAGCCAGCATCAGGCCAGCGACCATGGCGGTGCGTTTGCTGGTGCGCATGGAGATCCAGCCGATGAGCATGATACTGATATAGGAAAGCACCATACCCATGGTCATCAGCGCCCCTTGGAAGTTCCCCAGCCTGATCGCATCCCCGCCGAACACGTAGTGCTGCATGAGCAGCGGCGCGATGCTCTGGGCGGAGAACAGCGCCACGATGATCGTCACATAAGCGATGAAGAGGATGACAAACGGCCGGTTGGTCAGCGTGTAGCGCACAGCCTCGAAGAACTTGATCGGTGCCTGCTCCTCGACCGCCAGGTCTTCCTTGCACCCGAAGACCGGGATCATGCCCGAAACGAGCACGATGGCCGCGACCCCAACCGTGACCCAGAACGCCCCGGCCCCGAGGCTCGGCCAGTATTCGTCGGCCGCGAGGCGGAAGAGCCAACCCGCCGCGAGCGAGCCGAACAACCCGATATACATGCGCCAGCGCACCACACGCGTGCGTTCGTCGTAGTCGGGCGTCAGCTCGAAACCCAACGCGGTGTAGGGAACGACGAAGAAGGTATAGGCCAGCGCAAGGAGGCTTCCGACCACCACAATGTAAAGGAACGGGATATTGGTATACCACGGGTTGGCGGCCGTTTCGGTCATCGGCACCGTCCACAGCAAAGGCAGAAGGACGACGCAACCAAGCACGCCGAAAAACATGAACGGACGTCGCCGCCCGAAGCGCGACTTGGAGTTGTCCGAGAGGTTGCCGATGAGCGGATCGGTGATGGCGTCGAAAATGCGCGGCAAGCCCAGCGCTAACCCCGCCAGTGCCGGCGAGAGTTTGAAATGGTTCACGTAAACCAGCGTCCCCAGCGCGGCCATGGTATTGAACATGAAGTTGTCGGCCAATCCGCCGAAACCCCACGTGATCTTGGTGCGCAGCGGCACGTGCTGTCGTCCGGGAACGGCGGGAGGGCGGGAAAGGGTGGACATATATCAATGGAGGGTGGCGAGTGCGCCCACATGGAATTGAAGCAATGTCGGCAAACCGGGCTACGAAGGAAAGCCGGGAGGGAAAGACCCTCTTTATCCCTCGTTATTTTTTCCGATCAAAACCGCCTGACCACCTGACGACCAAGGATACATTTGGCATCTCGGAGCAATCGGCGGCGGGCCGGCCAAAGCATCAGTCCGATCAACCCCGCCGCGGCGAGGTAAGTCGAGGGTTCGGGGATGGCGGTGATGGTGAATGAGCTCGAACCATTGTCGGTAATGCTGCTGCCGAGGTAGCCCGTGCCAAAGGTGAAGTAAGTGCCGATGTTGTTTGTCGTGAACAAGGTGTTGCTGAAGGTGAACGAGTTGCCCGGACTGAAGTTGTTCAAGGTGAGCTTCACATCCGGCGTGGTGTTGCTTTGATACGTTCCGAACGCCAGATGGCCGGCGGCGCCCGTGCCGAAATCGAGGAATGAATCCGTGGTCAGGTTCAAGCTGCCGAAGACCTCGCTCACGCCCACTCCACGAGAAATCGTGCCGCCGGAGAGCGAGACGGTCGCGGCATCGTTGACTTGGTTGCTCTGGGAGACGAGCAGAATGGCATTGGTTGCGACGGCGACCGAGGAGACGGCACCTGCGGCAGCGACCCCAGAGCCCGCCAAATTGACCACTCCATTGCTGACATTAAGCGCGCCGGTGTTGGTGCTCGCGATGCCGCTGGAAAGAATCAACGTGCCGGCGCCGGTCTTGGTCAGATTGCCCGCCCCCGAAAGGTGCGTGTTCTCGCCGAAAGTCACCGTGCGGCCGCTGTCCGCCTCGAAGGTGCCTCCCGAGGAGCCGAGAACGATATTGATGCGGCCCGAGGCTGTGGTGTCGAGACCGTCGACTGTCAGGTCTTGAGCCGATGCGTTCCGCAAAGTTCCGCCATCGACACCGAGGGTTCGGACAGTCGAAGAGATGTTGTAGTTGGCGCCGGTGCCGGCCCCGATGGTAGCGGCGGCGAGACTTCCGCCGTTGAGATTGTAGGTCGGGAGGAGGACTGCCGCTTCGGTGCCCGCACCGTCACCGAGAGTGATGGAGCCGATGGAGACTGTTCCGCCATTCTGGTTGAAGGTGGAAGTCAGAGTCGGGGTGCCACCGCCAGTCTTGGTTGCCATGGCAAGGGTCGATGCGGTTAGCGCGCCGGCGCCCATGGTCATCGAGGAGGTGTCGGAAATATTCGCGCTGGCAATGTGCCGCCCCAAGCGGAGATCGGTCACCAACGCATCCAAGGAACCATTGCCCAGATCGAGCACTCCCTCGCCCCGGCGGCTGCCGGAGCTGGTCTCGCCGACGGTCAGGGTTGTCATCGCACTGCTGCCGTTGGCGCCGCGAAGGGTCAGATTGGAACTGCTCAATCCGGACTGAAAATCGATGACGCCCCCGGCGTTGAAGCCGCCGACGCTAAGGGTTCCCGCATTGAACGTGTTGTTGGCCCCGAGATGCAGGCGCGCAGTGTTGCCGTTGTTGCCATCGGAATTGCCGCCGCCGACGAGAATGGCGGCGGCTGAGATGGTATTGGTGCCCTCGCCGACTCCGCCTTTGGCCAAGTTGAGGTCCGCG
>CAZEYV010000050.1:0-44410 GCA_964516705.1 uncultured Chthoniobacter sp. | reverse complement strand
TTGATGTGCTGGTAGAGCGGGGCGTTGGTCGCGGCCAGTTTGTTGCCTTGCGCCGGACCGGGCTGGAAACCGCGGTCGAACATGCACTCGCGCTGCCAGTCGGCATCGTCATAAGGCTGGCCTTCGTATTGCTGCCAAGCGTCCTGACCATTGAAGTGGTTGCCTTGGTTGAAGGCGTGCTCCGTGCCGTAGTAGAGGCAAGGCACCGGAGTGGCGAGATAGAGGAAGGAAAGCGCGGGGCGCAACTTCCAGATGTCATTACCGGTGTCTCCGCCATTCTGGATGCTGATGCGGTTGACGTCGTGGTTGTCGATGAAGGTAACCAGACGATTGGCCCCCTCGCCGTAGCCGGGGACATTGTTGAGTTGGCCGGTCAGCTGGCCCGTGCCGCCGCCGTCGATGAAGACGCTCTTGATCGTCTGGCTCATCGGGAAGAAGAGCGCGGAGTTGAAGGAAAATCCGGGCTCTTTGCAGTAGCGGGCCAGCGCATTGTTGTCATAAACAAACAATTCGCCAAAGAGCAGGAAGTCGTTTTTGCCCTTGGTCTCGGCGTGCTTGCGGATGTCGTCAGCCCATTTCTTCACCCAGTTGTATTCGACATGCTTGATCGCATCGACGCGGAAGCCGTCGCAGTCGGTGGCGTCGATGAGATTCCTGAAGGCCTCGGTGATCCAGTAAGTGACGTGCGGCGTGTCGGTGGCCAAATCGTCGGTGCCGCGGAACTGGCCGCGCAGGGTCTCGGGGAAGGCATCCCAGTTGTTGATCGTGCCGTTGTTGTGGAAGTGGAAAAGTTCGTTGAACGGATACGCATGACGGCGACTGTCCCACCAGCCATGGGTGCCGTTGCCGTTCGGCCAGTATTGTTTATCGTCGTTGGTGTTATTGCCGAACAACCCGTTCAAGTCGGCGGTGTGGTTGATCACCACGTCGAGAATGACGTAGATGCCGCGAGCGTGGCAGGCGTCGATGAGGTCCTTGAGTTCCTGAAAGGTTCCCTGCGCCGGATCGACATTGAAGAAGTCCGTGGGGTGGTATTGGTGGTAGGGCGTGTAGCGCAGGTCGCGGCCCTGGGCATTCATCTGCACACCAGAAATCCAGACGGCGTTGACTCCCATGCCGGTGAGGTAATCAAGGTTGTCCTTGAGCCCTTTCCAGTCACCACCGTGGTGGAAGTTGCGGTTGTGCGGGAAAGAACGGCCGCTGTTATCGACAAACCACGACGAACGGTTGATCCCCATCGCACTGGTGGTGTTGTTGGCCGAGTCACCGTCCGCGAACCGGTCGGTGAAGATCTGATACATATTGACGTCCCGCCAGTCCTCGGGAGACGGAAAATACGTATGCCCCGCTGGGCGCGGAAAGAGGCCGTAAGTCGGGTCTAATTTCAGGTTCGGGTCGCCGATTCCGGCCAAGGCCGGGGCCGCAATGAGAACAAGGGAAATGAGGACCAACAAAGAACGGCGTATCGAATTCATTTTTAGGGGGTTATACTTAAAGGCGGTAGAAAACAACCCGACCGCGAGCGTCAAAAAATACACATAAATATCTGACCGCGCAAGCCCCGGTTCGTTCGTTGAAACGGACGTTTTATCTTGAGCCCGAAAAGTTTTCAGATTTTCCGGCACGATCGGCGTTCGCAACGGAGCGCAGGCTCGACTCCCGCTGGCGCCGCCATGGCTCGCGCCGGTTGACGCCTCTGCCACGCGGCTCCATCCTCAACCAATGAACCGCGCTGCCTCCCGCCTCGTCTTGGCCAAATATGATGAGGGCCAGTTGCGCGCCACCGCCGAGGAATTGCGGGCCGAACTCGGCGCCGATCCCACACTCGCTCTGGCTTTCATTTCCACCGGCTACGTGGATCATCTCGCGGACTTCCAAGAAGTCGTCGCCGTCCATGGCCACGCCGCGGTCCTCGCCGGATGCACCGGCTCCGGCCTCATCGGCACCGCGCGCGAGGCGGAGATGATCGAAGGATTTTCCCTCCTCTTCCTCCATCTCCCCGAAGCCAAAATCCGCGCGGTGCCGCTTGCGCAGGCGCAAGTCGAGACTTCGGACGGCAACACCTTCTGGCGCGATGCCGCCGGCGGCGCGGCAGACGCTTGGCTCGCGTTCGCCAACCCCTTCCGCTTCGACGCCGATACTTGGTTGCGCGAATGGAACACCACGTTCCCCGATGCTCCGGTTCTGGGCGGTTTGGCCGGCGGACCACGCGGCGACGAGGACGTCACCGTCTTCGGTCCGGGCATCGGCGACACCTCCGACGCCCTCGTTCTCGCCCTCGACGGCGTGCGTCTCGAGACCGTCGTCAGCCAAGGCTGCCGTCCGATCGGCGAAGCCCTTCCCGTCACGCGCGCCGACGAACACCTCCTCCTGGAACTCGGCTCCCGCCCCGCTTACCAGGTGCTCGAGCAAGCGTTCAACACGCTGGCCGACGCGGAAAAGCAGCGCGCCCGCGGCAACCTCTTCGCCGGTTTGGCCGTCGATGAATACAAGGAGCAATTCGGACGCGGGGATTTTCTCGTCCGCAACATCCTCGGCGCCGATCCCGCCACCGGAGCCGTTGTGGTCGGCGCATACCCGCGCACCGGGCAGACGCTGCAATACCAGTTGCGCGATGCCGCCACGGCGGACGAGGAACTGCGAACCTTGCTCGCGCCCCTGGCCGCCCGGGCGGACAAACCCGTGGCCTCGTTGCTCTTCAGTTGCAACGGACGCGGCAGGCATCTCTTCGGCGCCCCCGACCACGATGCCAAGGCGATCGCCGGAATGCTCGGACCGCATCCGTCCGCCGGATTTTTCTGCAACGGCGAGATCGGTCCCGTCGGCGGCTCCAACTTCCTCCACGGCTACACCGCATCGATCGGGCTGATCTATTGAGGAGCGGAAGCGGGGCGCGCGCTGGAAATACCACGGGCCGGCGTGGGCCGGCCCGTGCTTGTTTCGAATGTCGGTGAGATCAGACCTGCGAGGCGGGTTCCTCGGCGTGGTCTGACGGCGACGCGGTGTCATCGCGGCCGATGGAGCGATCGGGCGGGAGTTTGGCCCCGCTGACCACCAGCTTGCGGCCCATGTAGTCCTTGTCGTGCAGTTCATCGACGGCGCGCTTGGCTTCGCTCACGCTGTTCATCTGCACGAACCCGAAACCTTTGGAGCGCTGGGTGTGTTTGTTGGTGATGACTTCCACATTGGCCACGGTGCCGACCCCGGAGAACAACTCGAGGAGGTCGCTCTCGGCGGCGTCATAGGAGAGGTTGCCGACGTAAAGACGCGGCGTGGTGACCTCGATGGCTTCGGGTTTGTGCGACTCGCGGGGCGCACGGGATTCGCGCGGTTCGCGGGGTTCGCGGGGCGGACGCACCTCGCGATCGCGGGACTCGCCACGGGGGCGTTCGCGGCGGGCGGAGCCGTTGGCGGACGATGCGGCGGGCTGCGGCGCGAGGCCGAAGAACGCTTTGACTTTATCCCAGAAGCCGGCCGGCTTGCGGGGTTCGCGGGTGACCTTGTAGTGGTCGCTCGAACGCGGATGGGATGACGGGGAAGAGCCGCGCGAACGTCCGCCACGACGGCGGCGACGCGGACCAGATTGATTTGAGTTCATTGGAACGATCGGTAGTTGATGGATGGCAGTTGGACCGCGGGGCGCGCTCTTCGCGCCGGGGATGCTTCCCGCGGAGGTGGAACGGAAACGGCACCGACGTGGCGCCGGCTGCCCGGGCGGATTGGGGTCCGCGGCCGGGTGGCCTTTCCGTGTGATTTTCGTGGACAGCAGGAATGCCGCGCCCGAGCCGCCGGAAAACCGGCAAGCTCAGCAGGATGGCCAGCAGATCGGGCAGAAGCCGCCCGGTCGCATAAGTTGCCCGCAGACAAGACGTAACAACAATCATGGCTGTCGTGTCCGAAAAAGACTTCGTTACCATAAGAGCCGTGCGCGGATTTGCAATGACGAAATCGGAGACCGGTCGGTCCGCGACCGGAAAAGAACGCGGGCCCGCCATCGTGGCGGGCAAGCGGCGCAAAGTTTATTCCAGACCGTCGTCCATGCCGGGAGGAGGTCCCATCGGACCACCTGCCGGGCCACCGGGGCGTCCGGGCCCACCCGGAGGCGGGCCGAGTTTCTCGAGCAGGGCGGCCAGGCCCGGATCTTGCTTGGTCATGGCGGCCTTCATCGCCTCGTGCATGGCTTTGCCCGCGGCGCGGCGCGCCTCGGGAGAGTCGGCGCTTTTCATCGCCTCGCGCGCCGCGACAACGGCGGGGTCGTCTTTGGCGGCGGTGCGGGCAGACTTGAATTGCTCGCGCTGCTCGGGTGTGAGCGACTCGTAGCGGTCGCGCACGCCTTTGGCCCGGCCGCGCGCGTCGCGGATTTTGTCCAAGGTCGGCGCCAACGTCGGATCGGCCGCGACCATGGCGGCGCGCATGGCATTGGCCAGTTGCTCTTCGATGCTTTCTTTGGCTTCCCGCAGCGAACGGACCGTCGGGTCGTTCTTCGCTTTTTCCTGAGCCGCCGCGAGACGCTTGCGTTCATCGGCAGGGAGCATCTGCGCCGCGGCTTGTTTCCTGGGCGGCTGCTTGAGGCGGGAACCGGGTTGCTCTGCCCCGCCGGGCATGGACGGATTGTCCTGAGCCAAGAGCGGCGCGGTGGCCGCGATCAAGGCAACGGATAGGGTGGTGAATCTTTTCATAACACCGGATCCAACCCCGGACCCGGCCCGGCAGTTGCGGTTTTTTTCGCGGCGGACCATGGCGGGGGCGCGACCGGCTTGGCCTGGCGGACCGGCAGGGCCACGGTGAAGGTTGAACCCGCGCCCGGAAGGCTGCGCAGGGCCACGCTCCCGCCGTGGGCCTGCACGACATTTTTGACGATCGACAAGCCGAGGCCCGTGCCGCCCGTCTCGCGCGAGCGGTCTTTGTGCACGCGGTAAAAGCGCTCGAAAATATGCTCCTGGTCCTCGTGCGGTATGCCGGGGCCGTTGTCCGTGACCTGCACGTGGATGTTCGGTCCGACCCGCTCGGCGTAAAGCCCGACGACCAAGCCCGGACGGTTGCCGTATTTGAGCGCATTCTCCAGCAGGTTCAAAAAAACCTGCTCGAGACGGCCGGCATCGGCCTCGAGCGAGAGGTCGCCTTCGGCGGTCGTGATGCGCACGACGGCATCCTGGCGGCGGATCGGTTCGTCGAACTGCTCGACCACGCGGCGCAGGAGATCGGGCAGGTCGAGCCGCTGCGTCTCCAGGGGCACGTCGCGCGACTCGGCGCGCGAGATGGTCAGCAGGTCGTCGACCAGACGGCCGAGGCGGTCGCCGTGCTTGAACATCACGCGCAGCGCTTTCTCCGTCATGGCGCGGTCCTCCAGACCGCCGTCGACGAGTGTCTCGAGGTAGCCGTTGATGATGGTCAACGGCGTGCGCAGTTCGTGCGAGACATTGGCCACGAAATCGCGGCGCACCTGCTCGAGGCCCTTGATGCGCGTGATGTTGTGCACCACCACGACGGCACCGGGTCCGTCCGCATCCAGCTCGAGCGGGGAAATACTCAGCTCGAAAACCCGGCGCGTGCCGTCCTGCTCGACGGTGATCTCCCCGCGGTGCGGCTGGCCGCCCTGCAGGCCTTCCTGGACCAGACGGTGCATGGCGGCGTGCCCGAAGGCCTCGACCACGGTGCGGCCGGCCGGCGAGGCGGACAGCCGGAACATGGCCTGCACGCCGCGGTTGGCCTGCCGCAGGCAAAGGCGGCGGTCGACGGTGAAAATCCCCTCGGGAATGCTGGCCAGGATGGCGTCAAGTTCGGCGCGCTCGCGGTGGGCGGCCAGGTCGAGGTCGCGGGCCTGGCGCGCGATGACTTCAAGATCGTGCTGCGCGGCGCGCAAACCGCGCGGCAAATCGAGGGCCAGCGGCCGGGCGAGATCGCCGTGGGCGACGCGACGCAGCGCCGCGTACAGGCGGCGGAGTCCGACGAGGTAACGCCCCACGAGAAGAAGCGCCGCCATAGCGCCCAACCAAGCGGCCGCCCACCACCACCCGCTCAATCTTCCGTCCCTCCCGCGTCGAACCGGTAACCCGCGCCGCGCACCGTGGTAAAACAGCCGGCGTGGGGTCCGAGCTTGGCGCGCAGGCGCCGCATGTGCGTGTCGACCGTGCGGCTGTCGATCGGATTGCGGTAGCCCCACACGTCGCGCAACAGCGTCTCCCGCGAGATCGGTGCGCCGCGTTTTTCCATGAGCGCGGCAGCCAGCTTGAATTCGATCGCGGTCAGATCGAGCTTGGTGCCCTCGAGGCGCACTTCGAACGTGCCGCGGTCGAGCTCGAACGGCCCGAGAACGAGCGAACCGCCCGGACCGGCGGCGCGCATCCGGCGGAGCACGGCCTGGACGCGCAAGACCAGCTCGCGCGGACTGAAAGGCTTGGCCACGTAATCGTCGGCCCCGAGTTCGAGTCCGGCCACGCGTTCATCGACCTGGGCTTTGGCGGTCAGCATGATGACGGGGATCGACGCGGTTTCCCCGGACGACTTGAGTTGGCGGCAGACTTCCTCGCCGCGCATCTCCGGGAGCATGAGATCGAGGACGATGACATCGGGCCGCGCTGCGCGCGCCTCATCGAGGCCGGAGCGGCCGTCACCGGCCAGAAGCACCCGGAACCCGGACCGGTCGAGATTGTAACGGAGCAACTCCAGCACATCGGCCTCGTCCTCGATGACAAGAACCGTATCCGGAGCGGCTGGTTCGGGTTTCACGACTCGGACGCTAGGAAGACATCACCCCACCTCAAAGGCAAAAAAAAGTGAGCCGCCGGTGATTCCAGTCAGAAAACAAGAAAACTGACCGGCCCGGCGGCTCTTGGCGCAAACCAAACCGGTTATTTCGACCACGCCGGGCGACGGACGTTCAAAAAATTTCCCGAAGGCGGAAAAGACCCTGATTCGATAATTTATTCCCGATCCATCCGGGCCGTCGCTCGACCTTGGGGCCAGCTGTGCTACTCTGGAAAAGAATGCGATTCCGTGCGCTTTTTCTCCTTACGCCCATCGTGCTGGCCGGTTGCGCGCAGATGGACAACCGCCACGTCATGCACATCAGCGTGGCCGACCAGAAAATGCTCGTGACCGAGGCGGGGCAACCCGTGGCGTCTTACCCGGTTTC
Source organism: uncultured Chthoniobacter sp. (assembly GCA_964516705.1). Taxonomy (GTDB): domain Bacteria; phylum Verrucomicrobiota; class Verrucomicrobiia; order Chthoniobacterales; family JACTMZ01; genus JACTMZ01. The sequence continues at coordinate 37,275 of CAZEYV010000050.1, read as the reverse complement.
GACCTCGAAGTTCGGCCTGAGTTCCGCGCCCGGCAGTTACGGCACTCCCTTGGGCAAGCACCGGGTGGTGAAAAAAATCGGTCACGGACTTCCCCCGGGCGCCGTTTTCAAATCCCGCCGTCCGACCGGCGAGGTGCTTCCGGTCGACGCGCCCGGACGCGACCCGATCGTCACGCGCATTCTCTGGCTGGACGGCAAAGAAAGTCATAACCGCAACAGCTTCGGCCGCTTCATCTACATCCACGGCACGCCCGAGGAACGCAATATCGGCCTGCCGGTCAGCTACGGTTGCGTCCGCATGCGCTCGCGCGACGTCATCGCCCTCTTCGACCGCGTCGGCCCCGGCGCGCGGGTCGACATCTTCCGCGAGCCGCTCGCCCAGCGCCTGCCCAAGCTCGTGCCGTCCGAACCGCCAGCCGTCGCAGCCGCAGCCCCGGATGCACCGCCGCCCACCATGCTGGCCGGCGATCCGCCGGACGCGCCGCGGGAGCTCTGAACCCATGCCGTGCCGCTGGGCGGTCGCCGGGATCGACCTCGCATGGGGCGAACGCCGCCCGGACGGGGTCTGCGTGCTGCACGGTGCGGGACGCCGCATCTCGAGAGTGTCATACAACCTGACCCGCGGCGATGCGGACCTCCTCGCCCACCTGCTCGCGTCCATCGCGCCTGGGGAAACGGCACTGCTCTGCCTTGACGCCCCCGTGGTTTGCCCGAACCGCACCGGGGCCCGGCCGGTCGACCGTTTGACCCATCGGCTTTTCCACCGCGTCCAGGCAGCCGCCCATCCGGCCAACCGTACCCTGGCCGCGCGACCGCTGCGCGTGGTCCGCCGCCTGCGCCGCGCCGGCTTTGTCATATCCACCGACTGGCCCGCCACGCCGCGCGCCCTCATCGAGGTCTTCCCCCACCCCGCGACCGTGCGTTGGTTCCATCTGGATCGCACCATCAAATACAAACGCGGCCCGGTCGCCGCCCGCCGCCGTGAGTTCGCCCGCTTGCAACGCCTGCTACGGGCTTGGATGGTGGAACACGCGCCCGCCCTCGCGGAGGATCCCGCAACCGGTGCCCTGCTTCGCACCGCATGGACCAAGGATACCGAGGACATGACCGACGCCCTGCTTTGTGCCCTTGTCGGCTGGCAAGCGGCCGGGCACGGGCCGCGCTCGCTGGAAATCCTCGGAGACCTCCGCACCGGCTTTATTGTCCTGCCCCGAAAAGAAACAGCCTGATTGATCCTGCCATTGAGTTCCCCCCGGACTCGCAATGCTGATGGATCAACCAGGCTGTGGCCCGCGGTGAAGCGGGATACAAGGAAGAGTAGCAACCCGCGTGCCAAGTGCGACGAACCCGGCTTTCTTCTCTGATGGCTCCGCAGGGACACGCGCCTATGGGACAATTTTCACCAATCCCACATCCTTGCTTGAGCACTGCTGGCCGGCCGTGTTCCGTAACGCGATGCCACGTCGCGCCCTCCACGCCCTGCTTTGGCTTTCGGCACTCGGTTGGGCCGCCGGTATCATGTGGCTCTCGTCCCTGACCCCGGAAAAACTTCCGTCCGCGGCTTTTCTCACGTGGGACAAATTCAACCACTTTATCGCCTTTGCCGTCGGCGGGTGGCTGATCGCATCCGCCCTGCGCCTGTCGCGCCCGCAAGCTCCCGCCGCCGGAAGCATCGTGTCGGCCATCTTGCTCGTCGCGGCGTTCGGCGCGCTCGACGAGGCCCTCCAAACCTTCACTCCCGGCCGCACCGGCGGCGACCTTTATGACTGGATTGCGGATTTCCTCGGCGCCATCGCCGGCGCATTATCGACGCTCACCACCCATGCCCGCCTCGAACGTTTCGTCCCGCGCCGGTGAACTCCGGCGGCAGATCGCGCACCACGACCGTCTTTACTACGGGAAAGCCGCGCCCGAGATCACAGACCGTGAGTACGATGCGCTCCTGCGCGAATTGCGCGATCTGGAAGACGCGCATCCGGATCTGCGCACGCCCGACTCCCCCACCCAGCGGGTGGCCGGCCAGCCGCTCGAAGGTTTCTCGCAAGTGCGGCATCGCGTGCCGATGCAGAGCCTGGACAACACCTATTCGCCGGAGGAAGCCGACGAGTTCATGGCGCGGGTCGAACGCCTGCTTCCCGGGATCAAGTTGCGCTGGACGATCGAACCGAAAGTCGACGGGGTCGCCCTCTCCCTGACCTACCGCAAGGGCATTCTTGAGCTGGCCGCGACGCGCGGCGACGGAACAACCGGCGACGACGTCACGCAGAATGTCCGCACCATCCGGTCCGTTCCGCTCAAGCTCGAAGGTGGCGTCCCCGAGTTGCTCGAAATCCGGGGCGAGGTTTACCTGCCGAAGAAAAAATTTGCCGCGCTGAATGCAGAACGCGAAAAAGAAGGCGAGGCCCTCTTCGCCAACCCGCGCAACGCGGCCGCCGGTTCGCTCAAACTTCTCGATGCGTCGGTCGTCGCGCGGCGCGGACTCGACGCCGTCTTCTACGGACTCGGCGCGGTCGAGGGCGGCGCGACCCCGTCGTCGCAGTCCGGACTTTTGTCGTGGCTGAAAAAAACCGGACTTCCGGTCGTCCCGAAATTCTGGGAAGCCGGTGACGAAGCCGGCGTGCGCCAAGCCATCGCCGCGCTGGAAAAGATCCGGCACGACTTCGCCTTTGAAACCGACGGAGCGGTGATCAAGCTCGACGAGTTCAAGCGCCGCGAGCAGACCGGCAGCACGTCGAAAGCGCCGCGCTGGGCCATGGCCTTCAAATACGAGGCGGAGCGGGCGCGGACCAAACTCAACAGCATCACCGTGCAGGTCGGGCGCATGGGAACCCTCACTCCGGTGGCCGAACTCGAGCCGGTGCCGATCGCCGGGAGCCGCGTGGCCCGCGCCACCCTGCACAACGAGGAGGAAATTGCGCGCAAAGACATCCGCGTAGGCGACTGGGTCTTTGTCGAAAAAGCGGGCGAAGTGATACCGGCCGTGGTCGGAGTGGACACCAAGGCGCGCACCGGCAAGGAAAAGAAATTCAAGATGCCGGAGAAATGCCCGTCCTGCGGGAGCAAAGTATTCCGCGATCCGGAACTGACCGCGGTCCGTTGCCTCAATCCGGATTGCCCGGCCCAGATCCGCCGCCGCATCGGGCATTTCGCCGCGCGCGGAGCGATGGATATCGAGGGACTGGGCGGAGCCATGGTCGATCAGCTGGTCACCGCGGGTTTGGTCGGGGCGCTTCCCGATGTCTATGCGCTCGAAGCGAAAGATGTCTCCGCTCTCGAGCGCATGGGCGAGAAGAGCACGGCCAACCTGCTCACCGCGATCGAAGGCAGCAAAAAGCAGCCGCTCTGGCGCCTGCTCTTCGGCCTCGGCATCATGCACGTCGGCGCCTCGGTGGCGCGCAAGCTGGCCGGCAAATTCCACACTCTGGACCGAATCGCGTCCGCCTCGGTCGCGGAGCTGGAGAGCACCGAGGATGTCGGTGCGGTGGTGGCCAAGGAGATCCACGATTTTTTCCGCCTCGAGCACAACAAGAAGCTGGTCGAGACCCTGCGCAAGCGCGGCCTCAATTTCGGCGAGCACGACGAGCGCGCCGCCCCCGCCTCGCAGGAACTGGCCGGCGAAACATGGGTCATCACCGGCACCTTGAGCCGCCCCCGCGACGAATTCGCCGAATGGATCCGCCGCCACGGCGGCACGGTCAGCGGCAGCGTGAGCAAAAAGACGAGCTACGTGCTGGCCGGCGAGGAAGCCGGGAGCAAGCTGGAGAAAGCGAAGTCGCTGGGTGTGCCGGTGGTCGACGAGGCGATTCTCCACCGGAGGCTCAAATCATAGGTCCTATAGGACTTATAAGACCCATAGGTCCCATGAATTCCGGCTCCAGCTTCCTCCCCAAGCATGGCAACTACCAAGAGCTGAAAGCGTTCCAGAAAGCCGAGGTGGTTTACGATCTTACGGTGCGCTTTGCGCGCAAGTATCTCGGGCGCGGCGACCGCACGGTCGACCAAATGGTGCAGGCGGCGCGCTCCGGCAAAAAGAACCTGCTCGAGGGAAGCAAGGCCTCGAAGACTTCCAAGGAGATGGAGATCAAACTCACCAATGTGGCCCGCGCCAGTCTGGAGGAAGCGCTCGACGACTACCTCGACTACCTGCGCAGCCGGGATCTTTCAATCTGGCCCAAGGACTCCAGGGAGGCGCTTTACGCGCGCCGCCTCGGCACGAAGCAACCGCAGACCTACGAACTCTACCGCGAAATCTTCGAGACCCGCCCACCTGAAGTGGTCGCCAATATCGCGATCTGCCTGATCAACCAGGCCAACTACCTCATCGACCGCCAGATCGCGCGCCTCGAGAAAGATTTTCTCGAGCAAGGCGGCCTCCGCGAGCGCATGACGCGCGCGCGGCTTGAGCAACGGGCCAAGGAAGATGGGACTCATAGGTCCTATGGGTCCCATGGGACCTATAAGTCCCACCGCAAAAACTCATGAAACTCATCTCCTGGAACGTCAACGGCCTGCGCTCGATCCTCGGCAAAGGCCTCCTCGATTTTTGGACCGCCGAGAAACCCGATGTGTTCTGCTTGCAGGAAACCAAAGCCAAACCCGAACAAGTCGCCGGGGTCACCTGGCCGCGCGGCTTCGCCCCGCATTGGAATTCCGCCGAGAAACCCGGCTACGCCGGCACCGCCACCTTCGCCAAAAACAAGCCCGCGGGCCATACGACCGGGCTCGGGGCGGAGGAGCACGACCGCGAAGGACGTGTTGTCACGCTGGAATACGAAGATTTCTTTTTGGTCAACGTGTATACGCCGAATTCGCAGCGCGAATTGACGCGCCTCGATTACCGCACAAAGCATTGGGAACCGGCTTTCCGTGCTTACCTCGGGAAACTGGAGAAGAAAAAGCCGGTCGTTGTCTGCGGCGACCTCAATGTCGCGCATACCGAGGACGATCTGGCCAACCCCAAGACCAACCGCAAAAACGCCGGATTCACCGACGAGGAACGCGGCGAATTCCAGGCCCTGATCGACGCAGGCTTCGTCGACACCTTCCGCCTCTTCACGCAGGGCAACGGCCACTACACGTGGTGGAGCTACATGAACAATGCGCGTCCGCGCAACATCGGATGGCGCATCGATTACTTCCTCGTTTCGCCGGCGCTGGTCCCGCGGGTCAAAGCCGCGCGCATCCTGCCGCACGTTGCGGGTTCGGACCACTGCCCGGTCGTGCTCGAATTGCGCTGAGCAGCATTCCCCGTCAGGGTGCAAGGAGCCGTGAATGAGCAGAACCGCAAGATAACGGCCCGGGCCGCCGCGGCGATCGTCGCGGCGATCACCTGCCTCGTCTTCCTGCCGGCGGTGCGGTTTCCTTTTCTGCCTTTCTGGGACGACGACATCCATGTGCACGCCAACCCGCACCTTGCCGATCTTTCCTGGTCAAGCATCGGCGCGCTGTGGGCCGGGCCGTGGCAGCAGCTTTACATTCCCCTCACTTACACGGTGTGGGCCGGGCTGGCCGTGCTGTCGCGGCGGATGGCCGGACTGCCGGTGGCGGACGGGGCGCTCGATGCGTCGTGGTTCCACGGGGCAAATGTTGTCGTGCACACCCTGTCGGCCGTGCTGGCTTTCGTCTTGCTGCATCGCGCGGTCGGAAAGTTTTTCCCGCGGGTGGCGCGCGGCAAAGCCGGGATAGCCGCGGCTCTCGGGGCGCTTTTCTTCGCGCTGCATCCGCTGCAGGTGGAATCGGTGGCGTGGATTTCGGGATTGCGCGACGCGCTCGGCGGATGCCTCGGTCTCGCCGCGCTTGCCGTCTTGTTCGGCGGCGGGCACCGGGCCAAAGCGCGTTGGATCGCGGCCACCTTGCTTTTCACGGCCTCCCTTGCCGCCAAACCCGCGGGCGTTGCCTTGCCTTTCGTGGCCGCCGTGCTCGCCGTGATGCCGTTCCGTTGGGAGCGGCGGCGGATCGCGTGGTCGCTCGGGCCCTGGCTGCTCATCGGCGCGCTCTGGGTGGTGCTGACCAGCAATGCGCAATGGGCCGCGCAGCTGGCCGAAGGATTGGTGCCGGCGTGGATGCGTCCGCTCGTGGCCGGCGATGCGCTGGCCTTTTATCTGGCCAAGACCCTGGTTCCAGCCGGGCTGTCGGCCGATTACGGGCGCTCGCCCGACATGGTGCTGGCCGCGGGGTCGTTGTGGTGGACGTGGCTCGGACCCGCGGTGCTCGCAGCCGCGCTGCTTTGGCTCAAACCCCTCCGTTGGTATCTCGTGCCCTTCCTTGTCTTTGCCACGGCGCTTTTGCCCACGCTCGGTCTGGTCCCGTTCAACTTCCAATTGGTCAGCACGGTGGCCGATCGTTACGCCTACTTCGCGCTGCTCGGGCCGGCCTTGGCCGTGGCCATGATCGTCGCGCAGGCGGCGCGCGGATGGGTCATAGCGCTGGCGGCGGCCGGGGTCGCGGGGTTGACCTGGTTGACCGTGCAGCGGCTGCCGTTGTGGTCCGAGGACCTCAAACTCTTCGCCGCCACGCTCGAAACCAACCCGCGCAGCTGGAAAGCGATGCACAACTACGCGTCCGCCCTCGACGACCGCGGACGCACCGCGGAAGGCGAACAATTGATGCGCGGGGTCATCGCACGCCGGCCCGACAACGCGGAAGCGTTCAACGACCTGGCCGTCATGGTGTGGAAACTCGGACGGTATAACGAAGGTGCCGCTTTGATGCGGCAATCGTTGGTCATCCGCGCCACGCCGGGCACGGCGCGCAATCTCGCCGTGATGGAGGAACAACTCGGCAACACTGCCGCGCGCGACGAGGCTCTGCGCCTGTGGCAGGAACTGGACGCGCAACCCGCCCCCTGACCCCCGCCGCTCTTTACTCGCCGCCGCGCCTCGCGTAGCAACAAGGCTTCATGGCCTTGGTCGAAAAATCCCTGACCGGCAAGACCGGTGTCCTGCAGCTCAACCGCACGGAAAAGCACAACAGCCTGAACGGCGATTTGATGCGCGAACTGACGACCGCGCTCGACGAATTGGTGGCCGACGGCGTGCATGTCATCGTCATCCGCGCCGCACCCGGCGTGAAAGTCTGGTCGGCCGGACACGACATCAACGAGATCCCCGAACCGCGCCGCGACCCGCTCGGTTATTTCGACGCGCTGGAAACACTCTTGCGCAAGGTCCAGGACTGCCCCGTGCCGGTCATGGCCATGGTCGAAGGTTCGGTCTGGGGCGGCGCGTGCGACCTCTGCGCCGCGTGCGATCTGATCATTGCCGCGCAAGGTTCCTCCTTTGCCATGACGCCGGCCAAGATCGGCATTCCTTACAACGCGTCCGGCCTCATCCACTTCACCAACCTCATCGGGGTGAACAAAGCCAAAGAAATGTTTTTCACCGCGCAACCGGTCGGGGCGGACGACGCGTGGAACAACGGTTTCGTCAACCATGTGGTCGAGGCGGCGGAGTTGGAGTCCTTCACCATGAAAATGGCGGAGACCATCGCCAGCAATGCGCCGCTGGCCGTGCAATCACTCAAAGCCGAATTCCGCCTGCTCAGTCGCGGTCATCACATCGACGCGGAGACCGCCGAGGAAATCCAAGCCATCCGCCGCAAGGTCTATGACAGCGAGGACTACGCGGAAGGCATCCGCGCCTTCAAAGAAAAACGCCCACCGCGGTTCCAAGGGCGATGAACGACCGCGCGCTGCGGACCCACGTCGAAGCGCTCCACGCGTGCCGCAAGTGCGCGCGCATGGAATCAGCGCCGGTCTCGGGCGGACCGGTGCGGAGCAAGGTGATGCTGGTCGGACAAGCCCCCGGCGTGCGCGAACCGCAACTCGGACGTCCCTTCGCCTGGACCGCGGGAAAAACGCTTTTCCGCTGGTTCGAGGAGGCCTGCGGGTTCGGCGAGGATGTCTTCCGCGCGGGCATCTACATGGCGGCGGTCTGCCGCTGCTTTCCCGGCAAGCATCCCAAGGGAAGCGGTGACCGCGTGCCCAATGACGAGGAGATCGCCAACTGTGCGCCTTGGATGGAGCGGGAGATCGCCCTGCTCCGCCCCAAGCTCGTCATTCCCGTGGGCAAGCTGGCCATCGCGCAATTTGTCGCCGCGGAAAAACTGAGCGAAGTGATCGGTCGGCGCATTCCGCTCGAGCGCGGCGGGGTGAAATTCGACCTGATCGCGCTCCCCCATCCCTCCGGCGCCTCGACGTGGCACCGCACCGAGCCGGGCAAGACGCTGCTGCGCCGGGCGCTCGGGTTGCTCTCTGAAGATCCGGCGTTGCGGGCCATCGCAGCGGGGAAGTGAACCGCAGAGGGCACGGAGAACGCAGAGGTTCAGAGGTAGCGCCGCCGCTACAGTTGGTTGGCGCCGGGGCGCGGGGCGCGCTACAAGGAAAGCGTGGGCCTGAAACAACTTTACCCGATGCTGGTCATCGACGCGGGCAACACGTCCGTGAAATTCGCCAAAGTTGCGCGGCGTCACGCGGTGCCGCGTGTCGTGGCGCAGGTTCCCACCGACCGCCTCACGTCGGCGCGCATCAAATCAATCATGCGCCGCAACGGATGCGCGTCGGCCGTGGCGTCGTGCGTTGTGCCCGCGGTGGGCAAAGTTTTGCGCGCGGGATGTCGTTCGACTGTGCTCGTCGGACAATCATCGCCGCTGAATTTTTCCACGCTCGTCGATCGCCGCACGGTGGGGGCCGATCGCTTGGCCAACATGGCCGAAGCGGTGCGGCGATTCGGAAAAGACGCGGTCGTGGCCGACTTCGGGACGGCGGCGACTTTCGATTGGCTCGACGCGCGCGGGCGTTTTGCCGGCGGTGCCATCGCGCCGGGTCTGCGCGTGCTGGCCAAAGCTTTGTCCGACGCGACCGCGCAGTTGCCGGTCACCGAATTTGCCCCACCGCGCCGCGCCGCCGGACGCAATACGCGCGAGGCTTTGCGGGCGGGCGTGGTCGGCGGATACGCAGGAACCGTGCAGCATTTACTACGTTCTTTGCCGGCCGGACATGTTGTTTTCACCGGTGGCGACGCCCGGTTGGTCGCGAAATTGACGGGCCTGAAAATCACGGTCGATCCCCTTTGGACCCTGAAGGGCATCAGTGTTCTCGGCGACCTCGCCGCCCGCGAAGCCAGCAAATAAGGGCCTTGCGGGGCGATTGGGCTTGCCGCCGCGACGGAGCGGACTACATTCAAGCCAGCCGGCGGCACCTTCAAGGCAGCACCGCGGCGAACAATTTTATGGCCAATGCAATGGTGATCGGAATGGGCGGCGTGGGGTCGGTGATCGCCCAGAAACTGCACGAATACGACTGCATCGACCGAATCATCTGCGCCGACCGCGACACGGTTTTCGCCGAGCAGCTGGCCAAACGCATCCCCAACAACCGCTTTGTCGTGGTCAAAGCCGACGCGATGGATGTCAAAGCGACCACCGCGCTGATGAAAGAGCACAAGGTCAAGGTGACCTGCAACGCGGCCATCTGCGCGACCAACCACTCGGTCCTCACCGCATGCGCCGAGGCGGGTTCGCATTACCTCGACATGGCGGCGGACATTTACGCGCCGCCGGGGGCGCGACGGACCTCGAAGAATTCCTTCGACACCGAGATCGAGGCGTTCGACGAGACCTTCCGCGAAAAGAATCTGGCCGGCATTCTCTGCATGGGCATGGATCCGGGTGCGGTGAATGTCTTCGCCCGATGGGCCATGGACCGCCTCGACACGGCGACGAGCATCCGCGTGCTCGATGCGGACAATGCCGAGGTGAAAGGCTACCGCTTCGCCGTGCTCTTTTCCCCGGAGACGTTCTTCGAGGAGCTGGGGGCCACGCCGTATTTCGTCAAAAACGGCAAGGTCACCTCGGGCAAACCGCTCGAGGCGGAGTTCGAGTGGATCCGTTTCCCCGAACCGATCGGGCTGCAACCGACTTACGCCGTGGCCCACGAAGAAGGCGTGAGCCTCGGGATCTACCCGCCCTTCGTGCAGAAAGGTGTCCGCTACTCGGTCTTCAAATACAGCGTGAGCGACAAGGTGAAGCACCTGAGCAAATCGCTTGCCCTGCTCGATCTCGACACCTGGAAAAAAGTGAAAGTCGACGGGGCCGAGGTGTCGCCGGTGCGCGTGGCCACGCACGCGCTGCCCAAGCCCGCGCAACTGGGTCCGACAGTCGACGGCTATTCGTGCGTCGGCACCGAGGTGCGCGGCACGCTCGGACGCCGCCGGGTGGAATATTTCATCTACACGATGGACAGCCACCGCGACTGCTACGAGAAGCACGGGTATTCGCTCACCCTCGTGCAGACGGGCATCCCGCCGGCCTTGACCGCGCGGCTGCTCGTCGAGGGCAAGATCAAGGAACGCGGCGTCATGATGCCCGAGGCGCTCGACCCGAATGAATTGATGACGCATTTCAGCCACGAGGGTCTGCCCATCTTCGTCGAGAAGCGCGAGACCGAACGCGTATGAAGCCCGAGCCGTTCCTCCTCGGAGGCCGCGCCGTGACCACGGACGAGACGGCCGGGGTGCGCAATCCCTACAACGGGGACTTGGTGGCGGAAGTCTGCGTGGCCGGCACGGAGGAAATCGCCCGGGCACTGGATTTGGCGGCGGCGACCTTCGAAGAAACGCGGCATCAGGCGCCGATCGACCGCGCGCACCTGCTGAACAAAATCGCCGCCACCATCGCAAAGCGGTCCGACGAATTCGTCGAGTTGCTCGTGAACGAAGCCGGCAAACCGGTCACGCTGGCCAAGATCGAAGTGCAGCGCGCGCAATCGACGTTCGAACTGGCCGCAGCCGGCGCGCTCGAACCGAACGGCCATCCCATCGAGATGGGCGCGACGCCGGCCGGTGCCGGCCATGCCGGCCTCGCACGGCGCTTCCCCCTCGGCATCATCCTCGGCATCACGCCCTTTAATTTCCCGCTCAATCTGGTCGCCCACAAAGTGGCGCCCTGTCTGGCCACCGGCAACACCATGATCCTCAAGCCGGCCATGAAAACGCCGCTCTGCGCCCTGCTGCTCGGCGAGATCCTCGCGGAGTGCGGCGCGCCGTCCGGCCAGGTCGCGTTCCTGCCTTTCTCGCACCAGCACGTCGACACCCTGCTGCGCGACCCCCGGGTCAAGATGCTCTCTTTCACCGGCGGCGTGGACGTCGGGTGGCAGCTCAAAGCAAAGGCGGTCAAACAAAAGATCACCCTCGAACTGGGTGGCAACGCGGCCTGCGTGGTCGAACCGGACTCCGATTGGCGGAGGCACGCCGCCAAGATGGCGGTGGGCGCGTTCGCCTACGCCGGTCAGTCGTGCATCAGCGTGCAGAGGATTTTCGCGCAGGCGGAGATCTACGAAGAATTCAAAGACGCGTTCCTCGCGGCGGTCCGCGAGAAAGCGGTGGCCGGCGACCCGCGCGACGCAAAGACGCTGGTCGGACCGATGATCACCAAGGCGGCGCTGGACAATGTGGCCGGCTGGATCAAGGACGCGGAAAAGCGCGGGGCGAAGTTGCTCACGCCGCTCAAGGTCGACGGACAAGTCCTGCATCCGGTCGTGCTGGAAAATGTCCCGCGCGACGCGGCCGTCGCTTGCGAGGAGGCCTTCGCGCCTGTCGTCGTGTTGGAGAGCTACCGCACCTACGAGGACGGATTGGCCGCGGTCAACGATTCGAAGTTCGGACTGCAGGCCGGCGTCTTCACCGGCGATCTGGGCAAGGCCTACCGTGCTTATGACATTCTTGACGTCGGCGGCGTCCTGATCAACCAGGTCCCGACGTTCCGCACGGAAAACATGCCCTACGGCGGGGTCAAGGACAGCGGGTTCGGACGCGAGGGCGTCCGCTACGCCATGGAAGACATGACGGAACTCAAGTCGCTGGTCATCAACGAACGCGGGCTCTGACCGCGCATGCTGCACGTCGTCCTTGTCGAGCCCGAGATCCCGCAAAACACGGGCAACATCGCGCGGACCTGTCTCGCGGCGGGAGCGCGCCTGCATCTGGTCGGACCCCTCGGTTTCGTCATCGACGCCGCCGCTTTGCGGCGCGCCGGGATGGATTACTGGGAGCAGTGCGACGTGCGACGGTGGGAGTCTCTCGAGGATTTGCGGCGCGAAGCCGGGGCTGCGCGTTTCCATTTCCTGACCACCAAAGCGACCCGTCCCTACTGGGACGCGGGGTTCGCCGATGGTGACTACCTGGTCTTCGGGCGCGAGACGCGCGGATTGCCGGAGAGCCTGCTGGCCGCGGAGAGCGCGCATCTCTCGACCATTCCGATGGCGGCGGGGGCGCGCAGTCTGAACTTGGCCACTTCGGTTGGGATTGTGCTTTACGAAGCTTGCAGGCAACTTCGCGCGGGATGAAAAAGCAGTCCGACACGACGCCGGCGGCGCAGCACAAGCGCGTCCTTTTCCTCTGCAGCGGTAATTACTATCGCAGCCGGTTGGCCGAAATTTTGTTCAACCACGAGGCCGCCGCGGCCGGGATCCCTTGGGTTGCGGACTCGCGCGGAATGCTGGCGGCCGGCGAACTGAAAGGCATGTCGGAGCACGCCGCGAGCTACCTCAAGGTGGCCGGTTTGGACAGACTCCTGGCGGAAGAGCCCCGCGATCCGCTGGTGGCCGACATTGAGGACCTGACCGGATCGGATCTGGTCGTCGGGATGTGCCGCGAAGAGCACAAAAGCATGGTCGAGCAAAAGTTCCTCGCCGTGGCCAAGGCCATGCATAAAACCGGACGCCTCCGCTACTGGCATGTTTACGATATTCCGGGCCGCCCGCCGGCTATTGTGCGATTGCTCGGCGGCGGGCACCGGTCACCCAGCCAACCAGCGAGGAGCGGAACAGAGCATATCGCCCTGGCCATCAAGGCCTTGGTCGAGGAATTGAAGTCCGGGGACAGCCACAAAAAAGAGAACGTATAATCGTAACTGACTGCGTCCGGGGATTTTTCACTGGCCAGCTTGGCGACCCTGTGCTATGGTTCAGCACTTATGTCGATCCAGAGAAAAAGTGCCTTTTCGCGCCGGTTGCCGGACTTGGTGACCGAGGAATTGGTCAGTGTGCTTTCCAAGAAAAGCTCCTTTGAATTCAAACAGCTCTTCGATTTGGTCCACGAGAAATTGCGCAAGCGCAACGCGGCCAGCGGGGGCGAGGAAATGCTCCGTCTGAGGGCCTACGAAAAGCTGCAGAATCTCGTTTCCCGCGGCATGGTCAAGAAGACGGGCAAGAAATACCGCGGCCTGGCTTCTCTGGCCAACGCTCTGGAGCCCGCCGACGTGCCGGCCCGCTGATCCTCCGCGCTCCGCCTTTCATGCTCACCGGGCAATACCTGCCGCTGGCCCTGCACATCGTGGTCGCGGTGGGCTTGGCTGTTTCCATCTTCGCCGCCAGCCTCCTGCTCGGGAGGGCCGGCAAGCGCACGCCGGACAAAGACATGGCCTACGAGTGCGGCATGCCGGTGCGCGAGGCCGCCGCGCCGCGCTTCAGTGTGAAATTTTACCTCGTGGCCATGCTCTTCATCCTCTTCGATATCGAGGTTGTCTTCATGTATCCGTGGGCCGTGGTTTACCGCGACTTTCTGGCGCAGCACGGGAGCGTCATCTTCTGGAGCATGGCGGGTTTTGTCACCGTGCTGACCATCGGCTACGTCTACGCGGTCAAAAAAGGCGCGCTCGACTGGCGGAACTGAAGACCGGACGCCGCGGGGGCGTTGCTCGGTCAGATTTCTTGGAGAATTCCCGCCAGCCTCCCGGCCAGAAAATCCGACTCTTCCGGAGTGATGGCAAACGGCGGGGAAAGCGAGAGCACATTGCCGTGGCGTCCCCCAGCCAGCAACAGGAGTCCTTCGCGCAAGGCGCCGGTCACGCACCGGCCCGCTGTCTCCGCGTCGGGTGAGCCGTCGGCCCGGACCATCTCGACGCCAACCAGCAAGCCTGTTCCGCGCACCTCCCCGATGCGCGGGGACGCGATTTGGCGCAGCGCGCCGCGCAGGTGGCGTCCGGCGGTCCGCACCTGCTCCGCCGTCTCCGGCTTGCCGTGTTCCCGCAAGGCGGCCAGCGCCATGGCGCAGCCGAGCGGGTTGCCGAGAAACGTGCTGGTGTGCAGCGCTTCGCCCTCCGACTCCGGCCAGGCGTCCATCACATCGGCACGGCCCACGCAGGCCGAGAGCGGAAAACCCGAGGTCAGCGCCTTGCCCAGACAAATGATGTCCGGCACGACGTCCGAGTGGTCGCAGGCGAAGAGACGCCCGGTGCGGTTGAAGCCGGTGTAGATCTCGTCGGCCACGAGAAGGATTTTTTCCTCGTCGCAGACCCGCCGGAGCAGGCGCAGGAAATCGCGCGGCGGCACCACTTCCCCGCCCCGTCCCTGCACGGGCTCGACCAGAACCGCGCCGATTTCGCGGCGGCGGATTTCGCCGTGCAGACGGTTTTGCAGATCGCCAAGGCAGGCGGAACAGCAATTGGGAAACTCGCCGCCCTCCAGGGCAAAGCCGCCGCCGTGGCCGAACGGACAGCGGTAGCAATACGGATAGGGCACGCGGACCGCGAAGCGTCCGAGCTGCGCGGCAAAAGGCCGACGGAAAAATTCCAGGGCCGACGCCTCGAGGGCGCCGTAACCCAGCCCGTGATACGCGCCTTCGAAAACCAGCACGCCGGGCTTGCCGATGTGCAGCACCGCGGTTTTCAACGCGGCTTCGATCGCATCCGAGCCGGAGTTTCCGAGGATCACTTTGCCGCGGCCCGCGCCCCAGCGACCGAAGGTCATTTCGGAGAGCATTTCGCAGAGCTCGACTTTGCTCTCCGCGGGGTGGACGTCGCCCATGGCGTGGAGCAGTCGCGAGGATTGTCCGACGAGCGCTTCGCGCACGGGCTGCGCCGCGTGACCCAAACCCGCCACCCCGAAGCCCGCGGTGAAATCGAGGAACCGGTTGCCGTCCGCATCCCAGACATTCACGCCGTCCGCACGCTCCCAAAAGACCGGCCAGTGATCGCCCACCATGGTCACATTGCGCGACTCGGCACGGCGCAGGCGGACCGCCAACGCGCGCGAGCGCGGCCCGGGAATTTCGGTGCGCAGTTCAGGCAGCATGCGCGGAAGGCAAATCTTTCACGCCCAAAGCTCTAGCAGCGACCGCCCGGCCTGTCAGGCACGGCCTCGCCGCGGGCAAATCATCTTGCCTTGCCTGCGCACGTTGATAACGATGGCATGGTTTAAGGCGCATGACCCTGTCGAGTTTGCTCACAGTCGGGCAGATCATACCCGAAATGAAAGCGACGGAGCGTTGGCCGGCGATCACCGAGATCGTGGACCTGCTCGTGGCGACCCAACGTATTGGACCGCAAGACCGCGAGAGCGTGCTGGCGGCCCTCAAACAGCGCGAGGAAACGATGAGCACCGGCATCGGCTTCGGCATCGCCATCCCGCACGCCTCCTCGGAACACGTCGGCGAAGTGGTGGCCGCTTTCGGACGCTCCACCGCGGGCATCGAGTTCGACTCGCTGGACAACGAACTGGTCCATTTCATCGTCCTCTTCGTCGTCCCGCGCGACCAGTTCCAGGTCCATCTGCGCACCCTCGCCGCCATTGCCAAGTTCCTCAACGACCGCACGGTGCGCGAGCAACTGGCGTCCGCGCCCGATGCGGAAGCCATCCTGCAAGTCTTCGCCAGCCGCGGCGGCCCGCGCTGAATGAGCGCCTCGCCGCAGGCCGTGCTGACCGGGCGGCTGCACGCGGCCATGGTCGCGTGCGGATTGCCCCCCGAGCGCGGTGAAGTAACCGCCGCCGCCGACACCCGCTTCGGCGACTACCAGGCCAACGCGGCCATGGTTCTGGCCAAGCAGGCCAAAGCCAACCCGCGCGAACTGGCCGCGAAGATCGCCGATTACTTCGAAACCGGCGACGTCTGCGAAAAACCGGAAATCGCCGGCCCCGGCTTCCTCAACTTCCGCCTCAAACCGCAGTGGATCTCCCGCCGGTTGCGCGACCTCTCCGGAGATGCGCGCTGCGGCGTTCCGGAAACGGACCGCCCGCAGCGCGTCGTCATCGACTTCAGCTCGCCCAACATCGCCAAGCCGATGCATGTCGGACACATCCGCAGCACCATCCTCGGCGATGCGCTGGCGCGTATCGCCCGGTTCCTCGGACACGAAGTGGTGACCGACAACCATCTCGGTGACTGGGGCACGCAATTCGGGAAAGTCCTCTACGGGTGGAAGCACCTGCTTGATCGCGCCGCGCTGGAGCGCGATCCGATCGCCGAAATGACCCGGCTTTACCGCGAAGTCAACGCGCTCGAGCAGACCGACCCCGCCGTGCACAAGGCCGCGCGCGAGGAATTGGTCAAACTCCAGCAGGGCGATGCGGAGAACCGCGCCATCTGGCAGCATCTCGTCGATCTCTCGTGGGCCGAATTCGAGGACATCTACGGGAAACTCGGCGTCCGCTTCGACGAGCGGCTTGGCGAAAGCTTCTACGATCCGGCGCTGGCCGCGCTGGTCGACAAGCTGCTCGGCAACGGCGTCGCGCAGATCAGCGAGGGTGCCGCCTGCATTTTCTTCCCCGGCATTCCGGCCCTGGCCGACAAACCCTGCCTCATCCGCAAAAGCGACGGGGGTTTCCTCTACGCGACGACCGACCTCGCCACCATCGAATACCGCGTCGAACGCTGGGACCCGCACGCCGTCTGGTATGTGACCGGCGCGCCGCAGCAACTCCATTTCCAGCAGGTCTTCGCCGCGGCGCAACGCATGGGCGTGGCGACCAGGCTGGAGCACATCGCTTTCGGCAGCATCCTCGGCGAGGACCACAAGCTGATGAAGACGCGTTCGGGCGACAATGTCCCGTTGCGCGACCTGATCGACGAGGCCGTGGCCCGTGCCCGCGCCATGATCGAGGAAAAGAATTCCGAACTGCCCGCGGAGGAGAAGGACCACATCGCGCGCATCGTCGGACTCGGCGCGGTCAAATACGCCGAACTCTCCCAGCACCGCATGACCGACTACGTCTTTTCCTGGTCGAAAATGCTCAGCCTGCAGGGCAACACCGCACCGTATCTGCAGAACGCCTACGTCCGGGTGCGTTCCATCTTCCGCAAACTCGGCGCGGAACTCGGCACGGCGCAGGAGGTCGTCCTGACCGAACCCGCCGAGCTGGCCCTGGCCAAAAAACTCCTCCAATTCGGCGAAGCCGTGCCCCTCGTGCTCCACGAATTCCGTCCCAACCTGCTGGCCAACCACCTTTTCGAGACCGCCAATGCCTTCCACACCTTTTACGAAGCCTGCCCGGTCCTGAAATCCGAAGGGATCACCCGGCATTCCCGCCTCGTCCTTTGCCAAGCCACCGCCCGCGTGCTCAAACAGGGCCTCGATCTCCTCGGGGTCGAGGTGCCGGAGCGGATGTAGACGGGGAAGAGGAGCGGCCTCCCCGCTGCCTCTACCTGTCGAGGAACTTCCCGGGGTTCAGCAGGTCCTCCGGGTCCAGCGCGCGCTTGATCCGCCGGTGCAACCCGTCCGCGCCCGCCTCGACCGCATCCTTCCACCAATGCTTCTTGGCCAGACCCACCCCGTGCTCGCCGGTGATGCTCCCGCCCATGGACAGCACACCCCGGAAAAGCGCATCGAGCGCACGGTCCATACGCTCTTTCGTCGCCGGATCATCGGGGTTTTCCACCATCAGATTGACATGGATATTCCCGTCGCCCGCATGCCCGAAGCACGCGACAGGAACGTCATAGTCCCGCCCGAGTTGCGCGCCGAATTCGACCAGCTCGACCAGCTTCCCCCGCGGCACCACGATGTCCTCGTTGAGCTTTTTCAGTCCGGTCGCTTTCAACGATTCGGAAAATCCCCGGCGCAAGGCCCACAAGCGGTCGCATCCCTCCACCGTCATCGCGCTCTCGACCGAAACCGCGCGCGCCTCCTTGAGCAGGGCGGTCAGCGCGGACACCTCCGCCTGCACGCTCACTTCTTGCCCGTCGATCTCGAGGAGCAAATGCGCCTCCCCCGGCGGAATGGCCGTTTCCGCGGCCGCGTGCCGACGCGCCGCCTCGAGCGTGAAACGGTCGGCGATTTCGACCGCGGACGGCAAATGACCCCGCGCGAAGATCGCTTGCACCGCGGCGGCCGCCGACCGCATATCGGGAAAACTGGCCGAAAGCACCGCGCGCGACGGAGGCCACGGCAGCAGACGCAGCGTGGCTTCGGTCACGATCCCGAGCATCCCTTCGGATCCGGTGAACAGCCCGACCAGATCGAAACCGGTCTTGTTCTTGTGAGTCCGCCCCCCGACGCGCGCCACCGTGCCGTCGGCCAGCACCACCTCGAGCCCGAGAACGTAATGGCGCGTCACCCCGTATTTCAGGCAACGCGGACCGCCCGCATTGGTCGCGATGTTCCCGCCGATGCTGCAGTCTTTGAGGCTGGCCGGATCGGGCGGATAAAAAAGTCCCTTGCTCCGCGCCGCCTCCTGCAAATGCCCGGTGATCACCCCCGGCTCGACCACCGCGACGAAATCCTCCGCGCTCACTTCCTTGATGCGGTCCATGCGCGCGGTCGAAAGCACGATCCCGCCGCGCACCGGCACGCATCCGCCGACATAACCGTATCCCGACCCGCGGGTGGTCACGGGAATTTTCTCCCGGGCCGCGACCTTCATCACGCCGGCGGCGGACGCCGTCGATCGCGCGAAAACCACGGCTTCCGGCGTATTCCGGGCGAACCACTTGTCCCCCGCCGCCGCGGCGAGGGAAGCATCGTCGGTCCGCACGCCGTCGATGCCGGCGATCCGGCGCAGTTCGTCGATGGTCCGCGCGTTCACGCGCTTACATTCCCATGATCTCGTAGCCGCCGTCCACGTAAAGCACCTGGCCGGTGATGGACGCCGCGCCGTCGCTGGCGAGAAAAACGCCGGTTGCCCCGAGTTCGGACGTCTCGCAACTGCGTTTGAGCGGGGCGTGTTCCTCGTAGACTTTCATCATGGACGAAAATCCGGCGATGCCGCGGGCCGCGAGCGTCTGCACGGGGCCGGCACTGATGCAATTCACGCGGATTTTTTTCGCACCGAGGTCGTAGGCGAGATAGCGGGTCGACGATTCGAGCGCCGCTTTGGCCACGCCCATCACGTTGTAATGGGGCACGACTTTCACACTGCCGAGGTAGCTCATGGCCACGATGCTGCCGCCGGAGGTCATCATCGGTGCCGCCGCGCGCGAGAGCGCGACCAGCGAGTAGGCGCTGATGTCCAGCGCGGTGGAAAACGCGGAGCGCGAGGTCGAAACAAAGTCACCCTCCAGAGCCTCCTTGGGGGCGAAGGCCACGGAATGGAGCAGCAAGTCAAGTCGGCCGGTGCGCTCTTTCACTTGGTCGAAGAACGCGGCGATTTCCCCGTCCTGGGAAACATCGCAGGGGTAAACCGGGACGTCCGCGCCGAATTCCGCGACCAATTCCTCGACGTTTTCCTTCACCCTCTCGCCCTGGTAGTTGAAGATGAGATCCGCCCCCGCCTCCTTCCAGGCTTTGGCGATGGCCCACGCGATGCTGCGTTTGTTGGCCACGCCGAAAACCACCCCTGTTTTGCCTTCGAGAATTCCTTTGCTCATAAGCGCCGAGCATCCCAGAACCGGCGCGCCGAGGTCAATGGTGCGCGTGACTCCAAGCCGGGGCCTTCAGGCCCCGGCCCCGAGGATCGACACGACGATTTCCCGCCGGTGCGGCGCATGGCGGTGTTCGAGGAGAAAAATTCCCTGCCACGTGCCGAGCGCCATGCGGCCGGACGTCACCGGGATGGTTTCGCTCGTGCGGGTCACGGTCATGCGCAGGTGGCTCGCCGTGTCGTCCGGACCCTCCATGGTGTGCACATGCCAAGGCTCACCGTCGGGCGCGAGGCGGTCGAGGAACTCGTGCAGGTCGGCGCGGGCCGAGGGGTCGGCGTTTTCGAAGATGACGAGACTGGCGCTGGTATGCCGGACGAACACGGTGACGATCCCTTCCTGCAATCCGGAGGACTCGAGGAGGCGCGCGACCTCCCCGGTGATCTCGTAACTCCCGCGGCCGCGGGTGCGGATGGCAAAACTCCCGGACTTCGCGATCATCGGCGAAAACTCTCGACCCTCATCCCTCAACCCTCAACTCCATAAAGCGCCCGCACCAGCCATGCGGGGCGCGTCTCGCGCAGGACGCCACCTTCCATGCGGTTCATCACATAGGCGAAACCGATGCGGTTTTCCGGGTCGGCGAAGGCGAGACTGCCGCCGGCTCCCGGGTGGCCGAAGGCATCGGCCGACGGACCGAAGGTCGCGCGCTGTTTCGCACCGGATGGATCGAGGGGATCCATCATGAAGCCGGCGGAAAACGCCGTCGGTTGTTGCAGCACGAGATCGGGTCCGTTGCTCGCGCGCCGGGTGAGCGCCTCGCGCCACGAACCGCGGAAAAATTCCCCGGCGGCCAGACGCTGGTAAAACCGCGCGAGCGATCGGGCGTTGCCGATGCCGCCGAAAGACGGGATGGACGCGCGCCAGACTTCCGGCCGGTTGGTCGCCGCGGCGCCGGCCAGACCCTGCGGTTGCGCGAAGGACCGGGCGGTCAGCGTGGCGGGATCGCGGAGCGCGTTTTCGAACGGTCCCGGTTCCGGAAGATCCTCCGCGCGCGCCGCGTGCATGCGCGCCACATGATGGTCCAGCTCCGGGGGCAGACCGATCCAGAACGCCAGGGCCAGCGGATCGCCGAAAACTTCCCGCCAGTATTCGCCGAGCGGCCTGCCCGCGGTGCGACGCACGAGGGCGTCGAGCAGATAGCCGAAAGTCCGCGGGGCGTAGCCGTGCGCCGTACCCGGTTCCCAATCCGGAGCCTGCGCGGCCAGTGCGGAGGCCACGCCCTCGAGGTCGAAAACGTCGGGCCCCGACCGACCGAGCGCGGAGAGGCCGGCGCGGTGGGCGAGCAGTTCGGCCAGAGTGATCCGGTCTTTGCCCGCCGCGCCGAATTCCGGCCACACCGAGGCGACCGTCGCCTCGAGTGGAACGCCCGCCTCCTGCAGCGCATGCAGCGCGCAGGCCGCCGCCGGGCCTTTGGTCGCCGACCAGCAAAAGACGAGCGTGTCTTCGGTCCAAGGTTGCGTCGCGGCCGCGTCGCGCCAACCTCCGCCGAAACGCAGCACTTCGCGTCCGTCCTGCCAGACGCAAACCTCGGCGCCGATTTCCCCGCCGCGGGCAAAGTTGTCCTCGAACGCCGTTCGCGCGCGCGTCACGGCGGCTTCGTCGACGCGGATCATGCCAGCTTGCCGATGACGTCTTCCAAATCCGGATCGTAACGCGCGATCTCGCGGAATTTCCCGTCCATGTTGAAACTCGTCTGGAGGTAACTCCGCGCCTCCTCCGGATTGCCGAGCACCGCGTGGTAGCAACCGAGGTTGTAAAAATACACCGGCTCGCGCAGCAGCGATGGCGGCCCCTGCTGCAGGAGTTCCATGGCCTCCGCGGTCCGGCCGAGCTCGTGCAGGCAAAAAGCGCCGTGGATGTATCCGAGGCTGAGGTCCGGACGCTCGGCCCGCAGCGCCCCGCAGGCGGCCAGCGCCTCCGGCCAGCGGCGCCCGCGCATCAGGATGTAAACCCGCAACTGCGCCACATCCTCGTGGGCACGTTCCTCCACCGGCACACGCTCCAGTTCGGCGAGCGCCTCGTCGGTCATGCCCAGTTCAAGGTAGCCTTGGGCCGCGTTGATGTAGTGTTGCAGGGCGATGGCTTTAGCTAACGGCAAAGGCCAAAGCCGCGCAACCCAAGTTGTCCGGCCCCGATGTTTTCCCGGTGGACACCGGGGCGGCGGCGGTGCAACTTAACCGCTCCTGCTGCTCACGTGGCGGAACTGGCAGACGCGTGCGTCTCAGAAGCGCATGGGGTGACCCGTGGAGGTTCGAGTCCTCTCGTGAGCATTTACCCGATGCAAAACCCCGCCAAGGTCCGCGGCATTTTCACCGCCATCGCCGCGCGCTACGACCTCGCCAACCACGTGTTGTCCGGCGGTCTCGACTTCCTCTGGCGGGCGCGCGCCGTGCAGATGGTCAAGGCATGGCGGCCGCGGACCATCCTCGACCTCGCCACCGGCAGCGGCGATCTCGCGCTGGCCTTGCGGAAGGCCTTGCCGGAGGCACGCATCGTCGGCGCGGATTTCTGCCAGCCCATGCTGCAAGTCGCGGCCCGCAAGGGTCTGCACCCGCTCGTCGTGGCCGACGGCACGCGGTTGCCGTTCGCCGACGGCTCGTTCGACGCCGTGACCGTCGCCTTCGGCCTGCGCAACATGGAATCATGGCCCGGCGCGCTGCGCGAAATGTCGCGCGTCCTAGGTCCGGGCGGACACTTGCTCGTCCTCGACTTTTCCCTGCCGCGTCCGCCCCTCGCCTCCGCTTACCGCTTCTATCTCCACCGCGTGCTGCCGCGCGTGGCCGGCATGATCACCGGCAACCGTGCGGGCTACGAATACCTCGGCGCCTCGATCGAGGCCTTCCCCTCGGGCCGCGCCATGTGCGACCTGATGCAACAAAATAATCTGCGGAACGCGGGCACCCGGCCTCTCGCCGCGGGCATCGTGTCGATTTATACTGCCCGGAAATGAACCCGATCACTTTCCGTCCGCTCTACATGGAACGCGTCTGGGGCGGACGCGAATTCGCGACGCGACTCGGACGCGACTTGCCCGGCGCGCAACCCATCGGCGAAGCGTGGGAAGTCGTCGACCGGGCCGAAGCCCAGAGTGTGGTGGCCGGCGGTCCGCTGGCCGGGAAGACGCTGCATGAATTGTGGACGCGGCACCGCGCGGAAATCTTCGGTCCGCGCCATGCGGACGCCGGCCCGCGCTTCCCCTTGCTCTGCAAACTGCTCGACGCCCGCGACCGTTTGTCCGTGCAGGTCCACCCTCCCGCGGCCATCGCGCCGCAACTCGGCGGGGAACCCAAGACGGAGGTCTGGTATTTCCTGGCCTGTGATCCGGAGAGCCGGATTTACGCCGGTCTGAAAAACGGTGTCACGCGGGCGGACTTCGCGGACAAGCTGGCCGCGGGCGGGGTCGAGGAGTGCCTGCACGTGCTGGCCACGCACGCGGGGGACAGCATTTTCATCCCGAGCGGACGGCTCCACGCCATCGGCGAAGGCAATCTGATCGTCGAGATCCAGCAGAATAGCGACACCACCTACCGCGTGTTCGACTGGAACCGGGCCGGCTTGGACGGCAAGCCGCGCGATCTTCACCTCGAAGAGTCGATGCTTTCGACGGATTTTGCCGACTTTGCCCCGCCCCTCGCGCACGTCGAATCCGGTGTTGTCGCCGAGTGCGGGCATTTCCGCGTGGAGAGAAAAATCCTCGACGCGCCGGAAGTCCTCGGGCCGCCCGGCGACTTCGCCCTGGTCACCGTGGT
Source organism: uncultured Chthoniobacter sp. (assembly GCA_964516705.1). Classification (GTDB taxonomy): domain Bacteria; phylum Verrucomicrobiota; class Verrucomicrobiia; order Chthoniobacterales; family JACTMZ01; genus JACTMZ01. Next base: position 13,898 of record CAZEYV010000050.1, on the reverse strand, counting down.
GGGCGGCGCCGTCTCCTGCGGAGAATCCCGTTTTGCCACCGGCGACTTTTTCCTGCTGCCCGCCTCGGCCGCCCCGGCGGTTTCCCCCGCGACCGACCGCTGCGCGGTTCTGGTCACAACCATTCCTTGAGCCGCGCTCGCATGGCTGAAATCGCGGTGACCATGCTCGACGGAGCGGACCCCCTGGCCGGCGAATTGGCCGACCGGCACGGCGCGGAGTGGAGGCATCTTTACAGCAGTTGGGACAGCACGGTGGCGCGGGCCGAGTTCGCCGCGCACAAAACCGATGGCTCGCTGCCCGCCACGCTTTTGCTGCGCGAGGGCGGACGACCGGCCGGCTCGGTCAGCTTGATCCACGGGGATTGCGAGGCGCGGCCAGACCTCGATCCGTGGCTGGCCAGTCTTTATGTCTTTCCCGAATTCCGCGGACGGGGACACGCCCACCGCTTGATCGCGGCGGCCGTCCGCCACGCGGCGGAGGCCGCGCAGAGAGAACTGCATGTGTTCAGCGAATCGGCCGGCGGACTCTTCCGGCAACACGGCTTCATACTGTTGGAGCGCGCTTCCCTGCGGGGCGCGACGGTCGAGATTTTGCGTCGCGGGCTGCCTTGAGGGCGGATCAGACGGCCTCGTCGGGCGCGATCCCGCGCAACTCCAGGAGTCGGCGGAGCACGTCTTCGATCAGATTGCTCGGGCAAGAAGCCCCGGCGGTGATGCCCACGTTCACCGGGCCGGACGGCAGCCAATCGCGGTCCACGGTCTCGACCTGCCGGTGCGTGTCGAAATGCCGGATACGGTCGGATGACTCCAGGCACGCCGCATTGAGGATGAAATAAGTCGGCACCTTTTCCTTGCCCATGTCGGCGAGGTGCGTGGTGTTCGAGCTGTTGTAACCGCCGACCACCAGCATGAGGTCGGGCGGTTGCGCGAGCAGTTCCTTGAGCGCGTCCTGGCGCTCCTGCGTCGCGCCGCAGATGGTGTCGAAGACACGGAAGTTCCCCGCCGACCCGTCGCGTGCCATGACGGCTTCGCGGATGCGACGCTGCACCTCCTCGGTCTCCGAACGCAGCATCGTGGTCTGGTTGGCCACGCCGACTTTGCCGAGATGAAGATCGGGATCGAAGCCGTCCGACACGGAATGGCGGAACTTGTCGAGGAAGGCCGTGCGCTCGCCGCGGCCTCGGATGTAGTCGCAAACCAGGTCCGCCTCGGCCAGATCGTAGACCACCACGAAATGCCCGCGGCCGCCGCCGGCCGCGCGGGCGCGGGAACTCGTGGCCCGCGTTTCCTCGTGGCCGGCCTTGCCGTGGATGATGGAAGTCACGCCGTCGTCGGCGTATTGCCGGACGCGTTTCCAGACGCTCATCACGTCGCCGCACGTCGTGTCGACAATCTGGCAACCGCGCGCCTTGATGCGCTCCTGCACGGCGACTTCCGCGCCGAAAGCCGGGATGATGACCACATCCTCCGGGGAAAGCCGGTCGATTTCGGCGAGCTTGCACGGACCGGTCAGCGTGCGGATCCCCATGGCCGCGAGCTGCGCGTTGACGTCCGGATTGTGGATGATTTCGCCGACGAGGAAGAGGTTGCGGTCGGCGAAAACCTTGCGCGCCGCGTAGGCGAGATCGATGGCGCGTTCGACGCCGTAGCAAAAGCCGAATTGCTTGGCCAGGCGCACGGTCACGTCGCCGAAGGTGGCCACCCCGCCCGCGGCCTTGAGACGCTCGACCATCGGGCTGTGGTAGTGCGATTCGACGGCGGCCTGCACCTCCTCCATGACCTCCGGGGTGCGGAGGTTGACTCGCTTGGGTGCGGCGGCCGCGGGCATGGAATCCGAATGTAGCGCGGGCGCCCCCGTCGTCCAACGCCAACCTGACCCGCCGCTTGCATCCGTCCGCCGCCCGCTTATCGTTTGCCCTTCGCCATGGACCGCGACAGCTTCCACTACGCGCTGGAAAACACGCGCACGCACCTCGAACCCTCGGGGTTGATCGAGACGTTCGGCTCGACGGTCTTCGATTTCACCCTGATCAGCGAGCTGATGGACGAAGTCGACCGCGTGCGCCTGCGCCGCGGTACCATGCAGGCGGAGCGTCCGCGCCTCGTCACCCCGGAGCATTACGCGAAGATCATGCTCGACGGCTTCGGGGAAAAAGCGCGCGAATTCGCCGACTGGCTCGAGCAGCACGGAGACGATCTCAAATTCCTGCGCTACGGTTTCCAGTTCACCAAGAGCAACCTGCGCGAGGATGTGGTCAGCGGCCGCCTCGACGGCGTCATCGCCGACGCCGTGCGCCGGGCACGCGACACGGGAGACACGCGGCAGGCCGTCATCGAGAGCGTGGACGACGCCTGGGAAGTGTCCCTGCTCAAGCTGGCTTTCGACACTGCCCGGCGCTCGGCCGGGGAAAATGTCGGGGAATGGAAAAAACGCGGGCTCCTTTGAGTCCCCCGGTCCCGTTTTTTGTGCTGCCCAGAAGGCCGCGGTCCGGCCAAAATACCCGTTCATGAAAGTCCAACCGCTGGATTTCGAAAAACCCATCGCCGAACTGGAGGAGCAGGTCGCCCGGTTGCGCGACAAAGCGAACGGCACGCAGCTCGGCGTCGACTCCGAGGTCGGCAAGATCGAGAAAAAGATCGGCGCGCTGAAGAAGGAGATCTACGGGAACCTGACCGCCTGGCAGCGCGTGCAGATCGCGCGCCACACCGCCCGACCGTTCGCCCTCGATTATCTCGGCCTGTGCTTCGAGGACTTCACCGAGTTGCACGGCGACCGGCTTTTCGGCGACGACGCCTCCATGCCCTGCGGGCTGGCCAAGATCGACGGACGCCCGGTAGCGGTGGTGACGAACCAGAAGGGCCGGGATACCAAGGAGAACATCAAACGCAACTTCGGCAGCGCGCACCCCGAAGGATACCGCAAGGCGCTGCGCGTCATGCGGCTGGCCGAAAAATTCCGACTGCCCGTCGTCACCCTCATCGACACCCCCGGCGCCTTTCCCGGCATCGGTGCCGAGGAACGGCACATCGCGGAATCCATCGCGGTCAACCTGCGCGAAATGATGCTGCTCGAGACCCCCATTGTCGCCGTGGTCATCGGCGAGGGCGGATCGGGCGGCGCGCTCGGCATCGGCGTGGCCGACCGCGTGCTCATCATGGAAAACGCCTACTATTCGGTCATCAGCCCGGAAGGCTGCGCCGCGATCCTGTGGAAACACCGCAGCCACGCCCCCGAAGCGGCCGAGGCGCTCAAACTCACCGCCGGCAACCTCAAAGAACTCGGCCTGGTCGACGGTGTCGTGCCCGAACCGCAGGGCGGCGCGCACCATGACATGGCGACGGCGGCCGGACTGCTCAAACAATCCCTCGTGCAGAATCTCGATGCCCTGGCCAAGGAACCGACCGCCAAATTGCTCTCCGCCCGCTACGAAAAATTCCGGCGTATGGGCGTCTTCGGCGGGGAATAAGGCCAAGCCTCGGAAGGCTCTCGACTCACGAATACTGCCCGGCAGGCAGGGATACGCCCGTTCCCCCGATTCGCTTCGCGCCTACGGCGCGAGACTGCCGGGTCCGAGAGCCTGGAAGTTCGGCTTGCGGCCGGCGGGGTGTTCGCCCGCGACGAACGGCAGGGTGAGCACTTCGCCCGCGCGCGACACTTTCACATCCACGGGATCGCCTGCGGTGAGGAAAAAGGAGGCATCGAGGGCGTCCTCGGGTTCGCGCACGGCGATATCGCCGACCTGCAGTATGACATCCCCCGGACGGAACTGCGCGGCGGCCGGGCCCGAGGGGTCGACCATGTCGATGGCCATGCGCGAGCCCTGCACCGGTTCGGGAATTTCCTGCACGGTCACACCGGCCCACCCGTGGCGTACCTCGCCGAAACGCGCATGGTCGGCACGCACCTTCTCGGCGGCGCGGATGGGCAAGACGTAGCAGCCGGAACCTTCTTCAAAACCGCTGACCAGCACGCCGACCACTTCGCCGTCGAGATTGAGCGCGGGGCTGCCGGCCTGTCCGCGCTGCACGGGGATGTTCGCACGGATGTGCGTGGTGGTGAAAAATCTTCCTTTCGACTGGCGGTCGAAACCGCCGACCAGGCCGAAACTCGGGGTGACCTCGTGGTCGAAGGGGAACCCGACGACGACCAGCGGTGAGGCCGCCCGGAGCGACCGGCAATCGCCCGTGGCCAGGTAAGGTGTGGCGCCGCCGGCGTCATCGACCTTGAGCAGGGCGATGCCGCTGCGCGGATCTTTGGCCAGCAGGCGGGCGGACATCGACCGGCCGCCTTGCGTGACGTTGATGCTCAATCCGTCCCCGACGACCGAAGAAAGCGTGTAGAGATGCCCGGTGGCGTCGATGAAAAATCCGGTGCCGGCCACCTTGCCCAGCTCGTCGCCGGACTCGACCCGGACCACGGCGTCCGTGCTGCCGCGGAACACTTTGCCCACCGTCGTCTCGATGGCATCGCCCATCGTGTCCCCATCGAGAACGGGTGACTGCGGCAGTCCCGCCGGATTGGCTCCGGCGGGACTCACCTGCACCGCGCCAGCCAGCGCGGCGCAAAGACTAAAAACTGTAAGGCGACTCATAGCTCACCGGCCGGGCCTCGAGAACGTAATGCGGCGGGAAATCGGAACGCGAGGAAACAGGCAGGCGAACATCGCCGCGACCGGGCGGCAGGACATTGACCATCGGACGCGGGTCGTTGAGCGCGAGCGCCGTGCCGGGCAGACCTTGGTCCTGTTGGCTGACGAGAATGACGGCGGAAACCGCAACGGCGGCCACGCCGACCGCGGCGTAGGCCAGACGCGGAACCCGGATGTCGGGCAGGGAATCGACGAGCCTTTCCCACGCAAGTTTCCAAGCCGGTTGGCGGAGCAATTCGGACCGCTGGCGGTCGTGGAATTCGTCGATGAAGCGCTCGAAATAATCGGGAGTGGGATGCTCGTAGCGCTTGAGGCGCAGCAATTTGTGGACGTCGCTATTCATAGGCTAAGGGACCAAAAACTCCTGCAGGTGGTTTTGCAGCTGGCGGTGGGCGTAAAAGAGACGGGAACGCACCGTCCCTTCGGAAATCCCCAGGATTTTTCCGATTTCGGCATGCGGCATGCCTTGGATGTCGAACATGGTGACCACGGCTCTGTGTTCATTCGACAGCTTCATCATCGCCTCGTTCAATCTTGTCTGCAGTTCTTTGAGATTGACCTCTCGCCTTGCATCCGGCCCCGAGGTCATTTCGATGAAATCCGGGTCGTGATGGATCCCGTTGTCCACATCATCCAGACTCAGGCCGCGGGTGCGGGACCGCTTTTTCAGGAAGTTGATCGTCATGTTCGTGGCGATGGTGTGCAGCCAGGTGTAGAAGCTCGACTTGCCCTTGAAACCGCGGATCGACCGGTAGGCCTTGGAGAAAATGTCCTGCAACAGGTCGTTGGTGTCCTCGTGGTTGGACGTCATGTTGTAGACCAAACCGTAAAGGCGCGGACTGTATTTGCGCACCAAGTCGTCGAAGGCCCGCGGGTCGCCGTCCTGCGTGCGGGCCACGAGATCGGCGTCATTGATCTCTTGTTCTTCGGCGACTTCAGCCATGAGGGTTGCCGACACTATCAGACCCGCCGCCGCAGGGGGAAGCAGGATGCTGCCGGGCCCCGGGGCGGCCCTACCTTGCCCAACCTTGCCGCAAGGCCGTCTCCAGCAAGGGACTGAGCGCGGCAGCCGCCGTGCGGCCGGTTTCCATCACTTCGTCGTGCGAGAGCGGACGGTCGGTGACCCCCGCCGCCCAGTTGGTCAGGCAGGAGAAGGCCGCGACCCGCAAGCCGAGCGCGCGCGCCTGGATGGCCTCGAAGACAGTCGACATGCCCACCGCATCGGCCCCGAGCGTGCGCAACATCCGCACTTCCGCCGGCGTCTCGTATTGCGGCCCCGGCACCGAGGCATACACCCCCTCGTGGAGATGCATCCCGGACTCCGCGGCCAGTCCGCGGAAGACCCCGCGCAACCGCGCGTCGTAGACTTCCGACATGTCATGAAAATTCGGACCGCCCGCCAGCGGCGACACCGCGGTGAGATTGAGGTGGTCGCTCAACATCATCCATCCGCCCGGCGCGAAATCGCGGTTCAAGGTCCCCGCCGCGTTGGTCAAAAACAGCACCTCCGGTCCCAGCGAAGCCATCAACCGCACATGGGCAGCCACCTGCCGCGCGCTGTGCCCCTCGTAATAATGCACCCGCCCCATGGCCAGGAGCAAAGGCACCCCGCCCAGTTCGGCCCCGATGAATTTGCCCGCGTGGCCCGGGACTTTCGATTCGGGCAAACCCGGGACCTCGGCGTAGGACACTTCGAAGAGCCGGTGGCAGTCGTCGGCAAAGCCGCCGAGACCGGAGCCCAGCACCAGCGCCGCTTGCGGACGGAACGCGGACAGCACCGCGGGAACGCCGGAAAATTCGTCCGGACCGGGGCGTGCCGACGTCATGCGGGAAACCTCAGACCGCCTTGATCACCACCGACGAATTGTGCCCGCCGAAACCGAAGGAATTGCTGATCGCCACCTTGACTTTTTTCTCCCGCGCCCGATGCGGCACGTAGTCGAGGTCGCACTCGGGGTCCGGATTGTCGAGGTTGATCGTCGGAGGAACGATGCCGTCGCGCATAGCCAGCACGGAGGCGGCCATCTCCACCGCACCGGCCGCACCGAGCAGGTGGCCGGTCATCGATTTGGTCGAACTGACGAGCAGGCCCTTGGCGTGTTCCCCGAACGCGTGCTTCACCGCCTTGGTCTCGCAGATGTCGCCCACCGGCGTGGAAGTGCCGTGCGCATTGATGTAGTCGATGTCCCCCGGGTTGACCTTGGCGTGCTTCATGGCCATGCCCATGCAACGGGAGGCCCCTTCCCCGCCCGGCAGCGGGGCGCTCATGTGGTAGGCATCGGCGGTCAGACCGTAACCGGCCAGCTCGCAATAAATTTTCGCGCCGCGCTTTTTCGCATGCTCGTATTCCTCGAGAATGATGACGCCCGCCCCCTCGCCCATGACGAAGCCGTCGCGGTCCTTGTCGAACGGACGCGAAGCGCGCTCCGGTTCGTCGTTGCGCGTGCTCAAGGCCCGCATGGCGCAGAATCCCGCGATGCCCACGGGCACGATGCAGGCCTCGCTGCCGCCGGTCACCATGACATCGGCATCGCCGAACTTGATGATGCGCCAGGCCTCGCCCATGCAGTGGTTGGCCGTGGCGCAGGCGGTGACGATGGCCATGTTCGGTCCGCGCAGGCCGTGCTCCATCGAGATGAAACCGCTCGCCATGTTGCTGATCATCATCGGGATCATGAAGGGCGACGTGCGGTCCGGCCCCTTCAGCGCCATCTTCGTCACCTGGTCCTCCATGGTCTGCAGACCGCCCACCCCGCTGCCGATCATCACGCCGGCCCGGTCGAGGTCGGTCGAGGCGAGATCGAGCCCGGAGTCGTCGAGGCCCATCCTCGCGGCCGCCACCGCGAGCTGCGTGTAGCGGTCGGTGCGTTTGACGTCCTTCGGCGTCTTGAAATACCGGGCGGGCTCGAAATCGCGCACCTCGCCCGCGATCTTGCTGTCGAACTTTTCCGAATCGAACGCCTTGTAGCGCGTGATGCCGCTGCGACCGGCTTTCAGGCTTTCCCAAAAGGACTCCAGATCATTGCCGACCGGGGAAATAACCCCCATTCCTGAAATGACCACACGACGCTCGCTCATATCCGTGAAAGGATAGTGTTAATCCACACGAGCGAGTTTTGGCGAGGCCAAAGGACCGGGGTTTTGCGGTTTGGCATTGCGCGTTGGACAGCACAACTGCGCCTCCATACTATATCCCCTCCGCCCGCGCGCCGATGGTGTAGGCCACCCGGGCGGAAGTTCGCCATGACCCGCCCCGATGCCGCGCCCGCCGGGACCGTCTGTCCTTTCAGCGGACGGACGTGGCCGGCCACCGGGCAGGAGACGGACAGCGGAGCCCCGGAAAATGCGGCCGCGCGGCGGAAAGCCGCCAAGGAATTCCTCGGACTTTTCGCCGCGGAGCACGGTCGGGTCCCCGATGCCGCGCGCTGGGCGGAGGCGGAGGACGAAATCGCGCGGTCGGGTTGCTATGCCCAGACCCGCGAGGAACTCGAACACGCCTGCCGCGTGGCGTGGCGTCACAACCGCCGGTGCATCGGGCGGCGGTTTTGGGAATCGCTCGCGGTGCATGACCGTCGCGGGATGCGATCGGCCGGCGACATTTTCGAGGCCTGCGTCGAGCACCTGCGCTGGTCGACCAACGGCGGACGCATCCGTCCCTTGATCACTGTCTTCGCCCCGGACGAAATCGGGCGCCCCGGACCGCGCATCGCCAACTACCAACTCGCACGCTACGCGGGCTACCGCGGACCGGGCGGAACCGTGACGGGCGATCCCGCCGAGGTTGCCTTCACGGAGCGGGCCATGACGCTCGGCTGGAAGCCGCCGGCGCGGCGCACCCCTTTCGACCTCCTGCCCTTGATCATCGAGGAAAAGCCGGGCCAAGCCCGGGTCTTCGAACTCCCGCGCGACGCCGTGCTGGAAGTGAGGCTGGAACATCCGGACTTCCCGTGGTTCGCGGAGCTGGGCCTGCGCTGGCATGCCCTGCCGGCGGTGTCGAATATGACACTCGATGCGGGCGGGGTGACGTATCCGGCGGCCCCTTTCAGCGGATATTACATGGAAACCGAAATCGCCGCGCGCAACCTTGCCGATCCCGGCCGCTACCATCTTCTGCCCGTGGTGGCCGACCGCCTCGACCCGGCGCTGCGTGGCAAGGACCCCCTTTGGCGGGACCGCGCGGTGCTCGAGCTCTGCACGGCCGTGCTCTATTCCTTCCGGAGGGACGGTGTCACCATCGTGGACCACCACGCGGCCTCGCGCCAATTCATGGAGCATCTGGCCGGCGAGAAAGCCGCGGGACGGACCGTGCCCGGCGATTGGTCGTGGCTCGTCCCGCCGGTCTCCGGTGCCACCTCGCCGGTTTTCCACCAGTATTACGACCCCCGCCCAAGGCTCCCCGACTTCAAAAACCGGACGGGTCCTTGACCGGACCCGCGCCCCGCGCTGCTCCGTCCGACTCGCCGGGCCCCGCGCCCGTGCCGCTCCTCCGAGTTGAACAAAAATAATGCCAGGACGCTGATTTGTGTTGATCGACGCGGTTTGTCAACAATATTTCCGGGATTATGGTCTCCCCCCGCCCAACAAAAATCTCATCCGCGGTGGGCCGCGCCTTCACTTTGATCGAACTCTTGGTGGTGATAGCCATCATCGCCGTCCTGGCCGCCTTATCCGTCGGTTCCTACCGCAGTATCATGGACCGCATCACCATTTCCAAGGTGCAGAACCAGCACATGAGGGGATTGACCGCGGCCATGTCCTTATACAGGGCGGACAACATGAACCGCTGGCCCGCGAGCAAGGCCACCAACGGCGAGTTCAACTCGTGGTATGGACCCCCGACCAAACTGAACGACGGGAAAAAAGTCATGGTCAACCTGCGTCCTTACTACGGCGAAGGCGAGATCAAGGAGGACGGCACTTTCAAGGACCCCTGGGGCAACCAGTATTCGATGAAGTGGGATATCGATAACAGCGGCAAGCTGGAGTATTATGACAAAGGAAACCGCGAAAATATCACGAGCACGTTCATCGTGGTGAGCCTGGGCAAGAACCGGAAGCAGGACAACCCCCGCCTCAAGACGGCCGACGACGTTTTCAGCTTTTGCGCCTACGGCGACACCAATTTCTTCAGATAAGCCGTTCGCTCCAGGCGGTCTGCCGAGTGCGGGCTACTCGTCCGGCGGTTTCCGCCCCTCGGCCGCGAACAACTCGCGCAGAAAAAACAAATCCCCCTGATCCTTGGGGCGCATCGAGCGACTTTTCATGCGCCAAAGGAGGTCGGGGTTGGCGAAGGGAATTTTCACACCATCGAGTTCGCGCACATGGACGTGACCCTTGGCTTCCTCGTAGCTGATGCCGCTGGCTTTGGCCATGAGATCGACCAGAACTTCATCGGCAACACGAACAACCGTGAACTTTTCGACATCACCTGCGTCGAGTTCCCGCACCGCGCCATCGGGAAGCGTGGCCAGTGCCTCAAAAACTTTCACTTCGTTGTCGGCCGCAGAGTCAACGAGCAAGTCGATGTCGCCGGTAGTGCGGGAATACCCAGCTTCAATAACGGCAAATCCACCGACCACGACATATTTGGCACCCAAACGATTCAACTCGCGGCAAAGACTGACCACGTCCTCTTGTTGCGGAGGCCGCGGGATCAGCTCCGGGGCTTCGTCATGTGGTGCATCATCCATGCATCGGCCTCCTCGAAGGAACGGAACTTGAAAACACCCTTGGGAAACCGGGGAAAACCGGCCTCTTCGCGGATCCGGGCCAGCGACTTCTGGAGGCCGAGCCCGTAAACCAGAGAATCCTTGATCTTTCGCCGACCCACAGTCTTGCCGATTTTTTCGTCGATGTTCACCACCGGGTGCATGAAGGCACCGTAGGCTCGGCCCGGCGCGCTGGCAACCCCGCGACCGGCGGGACGGGCGGCAGAAACCTTCGTTTCCTTCGTTAGCTTCTGTTCGAATCCTTACGTTTGCGCCAGCGCATGAAGGCCGCGCCACTGGCGAGCAACACCGCCGCGGCCCAAGTGCCGGGCTCGGGAATGGGGGCACTGGCCGGAGTGAAGACGATGTTGAGATCCTTGCCGTCGAGGCTTTGCGCGAGGGAGAAACTGCCACCGCCCAGCCCGTTGGCAAAGCCTCCCGTGCCGTTGATTGTTCCGGTGTTCAAGTTGAAGTAGCTGCTGTTGAAGCCGGTGATTCCACCCAACGCGGTGGCGATCTTCCACGTGTAGTTCTGCGTGTTGTCGAATCCGGTCACGGCGCCGTTCACATCGGGAGCGGAGGACGAGAGCGACCAGAGGTTGATGTTGAACTTGCTGCCGATGTTCAACGCACTCAGGTCGAGGACGCCCGTGGCGGAGACCAAGTCCCATGTGGAGACGGTGCCTGCGGTGCCGGTCACACCCGCGATCTGCCAGTTGTAGTTGCCGCCGCCGAGCCAATCGATGTCGCCGTTGATGTTCAGCGTGCCGGGGGAATTACCCGGGGCCAGCGTGCCGCCGCTCTGGACGGTCACCGCTCCCACGGTGCCACCGCCCCCCAGTGTGCCGCCGTTTTGGATGGTCACCGCACTTGCGGTGGCCTGTGGCCATCTGCCCCGAGCGCCCGGGCGCTCCGGTGATCTGTTAGAACCCTTCCGCCTGCGCCGGGCCGAAAGACCCGGCCGCCGCAGCGATTCAGCCCTCGAGTTTCCGCCGTCCGCCCCCTTTTCCCAACTTCGCCCTTGCCCCGCGGCGCCAACCGGCTAATATCCGCGGTTCCCGATATGACCAAGACCGCCGTAAGCAGCGTGGCGCTGCATGAGAAAGACACCGGAAGCGCGGACGTGCAAGTCGCGCGCCTGACCGAGCGCATCAACGAGCTGACCGAGCACCTCAAAGGGCACGCCAAAGACCATTCTTCCCGCCGCGGCCTCCTCAAAATGGTGGCCCGCCGTCGCAGCCTTCTCGACTATTTGAAAGACACCGCCGAGGAGCGCTACAGCAAACTCCTCGAGAGTCTCAATCTTCGCAAATAAACCAAACCGCCGCTCTCGCGGCGGTTTTTTGCCAGCCATCAGAACCAACGACCCCGTCATTCATGCCCCCAGCCTGGGCTTCAGGTCTCCCGCGCGGAGCCTTGGATCCTGTGCTTTGGGATGATGCGGGGCCGGTGTTCACCAACCACAACCCGTAAGGAAACCACATGTCACACACCATCGTCTCCGGCCGCATCGGCCAGAATGAGATCACCATCGAAACCGGCAAAATTGCCAAACTCGCCGACGGCGCCGTCATGGTCCGCACCGGCGACACCATCATCCTGGCCAGCGCCGTCTCCGCGACCAAACTGCGCGAGGGGCAGGACTTCTTCCCGCTGACCGTCGACTACAAGGAAAAGGCGGCCGCGGCCGGCAAATTCCCCGGCGGATACTTCAAACGCGAAGGACGCCCGACCGAAAAAGAAACCCTCACCGCGCGCATGACCGACCGTCCGCTGCGCCCGCTCTTCCCGAAGGACTACTTCTTCGAGACGCAGATCATCAGCCTCCTGCTCAGCGCGGACGGCGAGAATGACGCCGACATCCTGAGCATCAACGGCGCCTCCGCCGCGCTCACCGTTTCCGACATTCCCTTCGCCGGCCCGATCGGCGCGGTGCGCATCGGACGGGTCAACGGCGAGTTCGTCATCAATCCCACCCACGCCCAGCGCGAGCACAGCGACCTCGACCTTGTCTACGTCGGCAAGGAAAACGAAGTCATCATGATCGAAGGGGCCTGCGACGAATTGCCCGAGGCTGATTTCAAAGCCGCCCTCGATTTCGCCCAGGAACCGGTGGCCAAGCTCATCGCCATGCAGCGCGAACTCGCGCAGAAAGCCGGCAAACCGAAACGCGACTACACCCCGCTCAAGGTCGACGACGCGCTCCTCGAGATCGCTTACGCCGTGGCCGGCGACCGCATCGAAGCCGCCCTCTACACCAGCGGCAAAGTCAACCGCGCCAAAGCGGTCGGCGCCCTGCGCCAGGAAGTGGAAGCCGCGATCAAAGCGAAGTTTCCCGAAGCCACGCCGTTCACCATCGGCCAGGCCTTCGATTACCTGCAGAAAAAAGCCTTCCGCATCAGCATCCTCGACCGCAAAGAGCGTTGCGACGGACGCGGACTGCACGACCTGCGCAAACTCGAAGCCGAAGTCGGCGTGCTCCCGCGCGCCCACGGTTCCGCCATCTTCGCCCGCGGCGAGACGCAGGCCATGGCCCTCGCCACCCTCGCCCCGGCCGACGAAGCGCAGAACCTCGACAACTACACCGGCGGCGAGGCGACCAAACGCTTCATCCTGCACTACAACTTCCCGCCGTTCAGCGTCGGTGAAACCGGCCGCTTCGGCGGCATGAACCGCCGCGAAATCGGACACGGCGCGCTCGCCGAGCGCTCCGTCCTCCCGGTCATCCCGCCGGAAAACGAATTCCCCTACGCCATCCGCGTGACCAGCGAAGTCATGGAGTCGAACGGTTCCACCTCGATGGCCAGCGTTTGCTCGGGCGTGCTCGCCCTCATGGATGCCGGTGTGCCGATCAAGCGACCCGTGGCCGGCATCTCCGTCGGATTGGTCAGCGAATTCGACGAGAGCGGCGCGCTCAAGCGCTACACCACGCTCACCGACATCCTCGGCTCCGAGGACCACTTCGGCGACATGGACTTCAAATTGTGCGGCACGGAAAAAGGCGTCACCGGATTCCAGCTCGATCTCAAGCTGCCGGGCATCAGCCTCGACATCCTCAAGCTGGCCATCGACGAAGCGACCGAGGCCCGCGGCAAAATCCTGCAGGTCATGAACGCGTCCCTCGCCTCGCACCGCACGGAAATGAGCCCGTATGCCCCGCGCATCGAAACGCTCAAGATCCCCGTCGACAAAATCGGCCTCCTCATCGGCCCCGGCGGCAAGACGATCCGGGCGATCCAGGAGAACACCGGAGCCAGCATCGAGGTCGAGGACGATGGCACGGTGACCGTCGCCAGCCACGACGCCGAAGGAGCGATGGCGGCCATGGCCCAGGTGGAGGCGCTCACCGCCTCGATCCAGATCGGACGGATCTACGAGGGCAAGGTCACGAGCGTCAAGGAGTTTGGGGCGTTCGTCGAACTCGTGCCCGGCAAGGACGGCCTCTGCCACATCAGCGAGCTCTCCGAGGAGTATGTCTCCAGCGTGGGCGACGTCTGCCGGGTAGGCGACGTGCTGCGGGTCAAGGTGATCGCCGTCGACG
>CAZEYV010000049.1:0-2663 GCA_964516705.1 uncultured Chthoniobacter sp. | reverse complement strand
ACCACACATTTCAAACGAATGATCTGCGCCCAAGCCCAGCCCCTCGCGGCATGACCCGCTCGCTCCTCGAGGAATCGCGCGGCCATCTGGCCGATCTGCTCGAAGCCTGCCAACGGTGCGCCTGGTATCTGCAATCCAGCGCCGGCAAGGTTCCATGGCCCCTGACCGGACCGGAGCTGACCAGCCGCTCCAAGGATGTGGAGTTCTACGAACGCCTCGCAGCCATCAACGAACGCTTCGGCAAACTTCAAGATTTGCTCACCACCACCATGCGACACCTTTGCCTCCTGAGCGGGGAAAACGCCGAGTCCTTCCTGCGCGTCGCCTCCTTCTGCGGCAAAGCCGGCATTCTGGAGTCGCTCGAGGACTGGCAAGCCTGCCGCAGCCTCCGCAACCGTGCGGCCCACGCCTACGGCACCGACTACACGGAGACCGCCGGGCACTTCAACGCCATGCACGCCCAAATTCCCCTCCTCACCGGCACTGTCGTGCGTCTCTCTGCCTACGTCCGCCAAACCCTCGCCATCGAAGCCGCCGACCCCTCATTCCTTCGCGATCTGCAAGCATAAGTCCGCCTCACTTCGGCCGGTGGCATCGGCACCCTGCCGGTGATTGGCGGACCGATGGACCACATCGTGAAGCGACCGCCCTGGCGAATGATGAAAAGCGCCGTCAAGCCGGCGCACTCCAAAAGGCGCCTGCGCTTCGCTTCGGCTCTCAACCACAGACACTCAACTTCCTTCCAAGGTTAAAACCTCTTCCGCGGCAACGGAGTGCCGCGGCGACAAGAAAGCAAACAGGCGTCCTCCGGGGAGGACGCCTGTTGTAATGGATACCCAAACCAAAAACGGGATCAGGGGCGCGTGCGGCGGCGCAGGCGGTAGGCGGCCAGACCGGCGCCGGCGAGGGCGAGCAGGGCGTAGGTGCTGGGCTCTGGGACGACGCTCGGGGAGCCAATCGTGCCCCCGGCACTATTCGGATTTTCGAACGAGCCGTAGAGACCGACGCTGGAAGCCGCGGTGTACAGCGGAGCGGTCGGATCAGACGTCGGATCCCAGATCAGTGACTCGGGTGCCGTGCCGCCGCCGGCAATCCCCGCGTGGTCGCCGGCACTGGTGCCGCCGCCGACGCGGTTGAAGGGCGCGAGCGAGACGGTGGAGAGGTCGCCATTGGTGATGGTGGCCGCAGTCGTGCTGTAGTTGAGTCCGGTTTGGAAAACGCCGTCGCTGTTGAAGAGCGCGACGAGGTCGTTTTTTCCGAGACCGTTGCCGGTGCCGTCACCGGTGTTAAAGGTGAGGAAACTGACACCGGACAGTCCCCAAGAGGTGGCGAAGTCGGAATTTCCGGCCGCGCCGCCGCTGGCATCGGTGACGACCAACGCGATGGCACCGGGGTTGAGCGTGAAAGCGTCGAAGGCATAAGCACGCGCGCCATTGAAGGACGGACCGCCATTTTTCGCACTGGCATTGTCGACCCATTGCCAACCGCCGAGTTCCACCGCGGTGGCCCCGTAGTTGTAAATCTCGAAGAAGTCGCCGCCGGTGCCGTTGGAATTGATTTCGCTGATGAGGATGCTGCTCTGCGCTTGCGCGCCCGTGATGATCGCCCCCGCAAGGGCGAGTGTGGTGAGGAGTTTTTTCATGGTTGTTTTTTTGACGGTGGTGTTTTTGATGGATCCGCGGGGACGACCTTGCGGACGGGGAAATTACATACCGCGGAACGTCGCGGCAGGAGGCCGAAGTTGTGAATTCTTTGTCACATTAATGGGGCGTTCACGGGGCCAGTTCCATGCGCAGGCGCAGGAATTTGCGGGTGCTGTCGGCCGGGCTGCGGTAGAGGCGCTCTTCGCAGCCGTCGGGGACATCCGTCGCGCCGGTCGGCACGAAATCGACGTCCGCCGCGGTCCAGGGGTTGGTGGCAGCGAGATTAGCGGCCGACTGGCCGGTCACGGTCAATCCAGTGCCATTGGTCCGCACCGTGGCGGTGAGGGTGAGGAAATTCGTCCCGCCGGCGCTGGTCGCGCCCTGCACGGGCACGGGGAAGGACGCGCCGGGCGCAGCGGCCCCGAGAGCGAACTCGGCGAGGGCGGTGTAGCCGTTGCCGTTGACGTCCGTGCCGGGAACGACGCCGCCGCCCCACGCACTGAAGGCTACTTCACCGGAGCCGGCGGCAACGGTGAGGACGAGGGTGTTACCTTCGGCGGCGACAGTGCCGGTGAGGCCCGTCTCCTCCAACCCGGTGACCGTAAGGTTCGTCGCGCCGCTGACGCCGCCGGAGGCGGTCAGGACGGTGTAGGTGCCGGCAGGGGTGGCAGGATCCACGGCGAGCAAGCTGCCAGGCGCGGCGGTGAAGGTGCCGGAGGAAACGAGGGTGCCGGCCTGCAGGGTGCCGCCTTCCTCTATGACAATGCTGCCGGTCGAGCCGTCGCCGGCGAGGACGGCGCCGGAGCCGATGGTGACCAGGCCGCTACCGGACGTCGCCCCGGCGGCGATATGGAGGGTGCCGTTGACGACGGACCAAGCGTGAGCGAGGCCGGGATTGGCGGCGGCGAGGCTGAGGCGGCCGCCGCCGTTTTTGGTCAACGTGCCGCCACTGCCGGCGAGAGCACCTTGGAGGATGAGCGTGGAGGTGGAGCCGCTGACGTGCAGGGCCGTGCCGCCGGC